>NZ_JBANBA010000139.1:0-20347 GCF_059803475.1 Bradyrhizobium sp. UFLA05-89
ATGCAGATGCGCCTTGGACATTCGGTGCCGAATGGCCGGATGACGTGCCGATCGATCTGCGTGTTGTGACCTGCCGCCAGCCAGTCGAATTGCCGTCAACGCCGCCTGATGACGTATCGCGCAGTATCGCCGCCCATGCGGCAGACCTGATCGCCGATGGCAGCACCTTGCAGTTCGGGGTCGGCAGGATTCCGGACGCGATCCTTTCCTCGCTCTCGCATGCGCGTGACCTCGGCGTTCACTCCGGCCTGATCAACGATGCCGTCGTCGACCTGATCGAGCACGGCACGGTCACCAACGCGCGCAAGGGGCTGGATGCGGGCATCATCGTTGCCAATCAGGTGATCGGCACGCAGCGGCTCTATCGCTTCGTGCAAGAGAACAGGGCGGTCGCGGTGCGGCCGGCATCCTACACGCATAGCCAGGGCGTGCTGGCGCGGATCAACCGTCTGGTCGCGATCAATTCCGCGCTTCAGGTCGGTCTCGACGGCTCGGTCAATTCCGAAACCTTGAACGGCGTGGCGGTCGGCGCGATCGGCGGGCAGCTCGACTTCGTGCGCGGTGCCAACGCCTCGCCGGGCGGCCGGGCCATCATCGCGCTACCCGCAACCGCCTCGGATGGAGCGAGCCGCATCGTGCTTGATGTCGAGACCGTAACGACGCCACGCGCCGATGTCGACGCCATCGTGACCGAATGGGGCGTGGCGGAGCTGCGCGGCTGCGATCTTGCCGAACGCGCGCGCCGCCTGATCGCGATCGCGGCGCCGGCGCATCGCGATGATTTATCTGCGGAGCTCAAGAAGCGAGGCCGTTAGCCTCAGTTCATCTGCGCAAAGCTCGGCCTGCTCTCGGTGCTGTCGATGATCCCCGGCAGCTCGGTCGCCTCATTCGCAATCATGCCCGACATCCGCCAGAACAGGTGCGCGAGCCGGGTGAAACATTGCCGCTCGCGTTCGATCGGCGACGCCTCTTCGGGAACGGTCAGGGTCTCAAGCCCGACCACGCGGCGGGTATCCGGCCAGATCGTCATCGATTGTGCGATAGCTGAGAAGCAGCGCGGGTCGTCGCTGTCGTCGGGCGCCGTCGGCAGACCGGGATATTGAACGGGCGCGACATGGAATTTGTAGGCGCCGCAGCCGAGCTGGAGCAGGAATTTCTCCGCGATCGCGATGTCATTGGCAAAGGACACCAGCCGCGCATCGCGTAAGGTTTCGGGTGCGATCGCGAGCAGATCGCGCGCCGACAGTGCCGAGCAGAAGGAGAGGTTCGGGTTGTGCTCGCGGAGCAGAGCGGCAAGCGGTAGCTGCTGTTGGCCGGTTTGTGTGAGCAGGATGATGGTCTTCAGCATTGGAGTAGCTCTCGTCAGGGGATGAGGTGGCAGCGCGTGGCTTCGGCCGCGGCGCTGGCGAAGAAGTCACCGGCGATCTTCTGTCCCGGTGCGATCTCGAGGACGCGATAGCGCGCGAGGCGCGCAGCCTCCCGAGCCGCATTGACATCGTCCTGCCAGCCGCAGAGCGACAGCTCGAAGCGTCCGTAGCCGCCGCAGTCGCGGGCGAAGGCGCCGGTCACCGCCTCGACGGTGGCGGCGACCGCATGCGCCTCGTTGGCCTCGACGTCGCGCAGGATCACGGCCACGCCGTTGTCGGCTGCGGCCTGAGAGGTCATGACCATGAAAGCGTCGCGTGCGCCGGTCCGGCCGGCACGGCGGGCCGCGCGCACGAGAGATGCGAAGCTGGCATCGCGCCCGAGCTCGGTCGTGGTCGTCGGTTGCGCGTGGATGATGACGGCGCGGTTCGCCGCGAGGTCGCCCGTCAGCGTGTGATAGGAGCGGGGCAGCCAAACCGTGTCGAGCGGGCCGTGTGAAGAGGCGTGGCTCCAGGCCTGGTCGAGCAGGTAGCCGTCCCATATCGTGGGATGGGAGGCGGCGAGATGGTGCCAGGCCTGCAGCACTTGCTCCGCGCCGGCCGTGCGACCGAGATAGAGAGTTTGAGCCGACATCTCCCAGCGGTTCCACTTGTGGAGCGCGACGTCGCAGCCGAGCGAGGACGGCAGCAGGGGCGCCTCGCGCAGCACTGCGCCGGCCTCGATGAACAGCAGCGGTTCGTGGTAGCGGCTCCACATCCGCGCGATGAACTCGGCCTTCTCGAAGCAAAGCACTTCTTCGCCGAGCTCGGCTGCGATCGGTTCGATATGGCTGTCGAGCTCAAAAGCCTCGAGCGAGCGCTGCAAGGCGCGGATCGTGGAAGGGTCGGTGCCGTACGGATAGTAGGAGATGATACGCGGCCGCACCGTGCATTGATCTGCGGCCGCAAGAAACTTCGACCACCCGATGCCGCCCCACCACATTTCATGCGGACCCTCGGCGCTTGGGCCGACCGTGCCGAACTCGGTCAGCTTCGACTTGAGGAAGTCGAAGGCCGGGTTTTCGCTGAGTGGAATGACGACCGCGCAGCCCGGAGTCAGGGTGCGGTAGAACAGCTCGGCCGCGGCGCCGCTCGGCGGCTCGGTCAGGATGATCACTCCGCCGCTCCGGCGGCCTTCATGCGTCATCTGTACCGTCGGGGCGCCGTAGCGATCGACCAGCCAGCCGAGGCGATGGCGCTGCGCTTCGCCGAGCCGGATGCCGGCCGTGCGCAAAAGGCCGTCAAGATCTGTCTGCGTTCCGTCCGTCAACTCCGTGCCCCCTCGTTTCGTATCGGCCCTTGGGCTTCAACGGGCGAAGGGGCCAGATCAGGCGCATTATTCGAGCGCGGTGAAGAGGATGCGGGCGTGACTGAGCGAGGTGAGTGCGACCGAATAGACTGCGATGTCCCGTGCCATTGGGGCGACCGGGATCAAGAGGCAGCCGTCGTCGTTCTCGGCGCAGTAGTAGGGACCGCTTCGCTGGAGCCCAGCATGGACCAGGCTGTCGGCAGCGATCCCGGTCACCTCCTGGCTTTCGGCCGCATCGCGAATGCTGTCGCCGCTCTGGACGGTCACCCCGTGGAGAAGCCCCTCGCGGGCGAGCTTGGCCAGCGGCACGGCGATCGTCGCGACCGCCATCGCTCGCGATAACGGGATGCGGAGGCGCAGTTCGCCAAGTCCGGTGCGATGGACGGTCACCGTTTCCATCGCGGCGCGGCCGTCGGTGCGGAACAGGCCGATCTGTAACGCACCGCAGGAGGCTTCCTCGAACACGTCGGCGGGCAGGCGGTTCGCGCCGAACAGCGTGTAGAGATAGGAATAGGACGGGGACAGCACGGCAAAGCTGCCGGCCAGCCACATCGGCGGCGCTGCCGAGGTGCAGGCGGCGGAGAGGCCGCGAGCAGTGAGCTGATTGCGGACGAACTCGTCATCGAGCAGCGGCGCAAGCGCATGGGTGCCGAGATTGACATCGTGCTTCAATCCGCCGAGCAGTGCGATCTCGTCGTCGTCCGGCAGCAACAACAGGCGCGCCAGCGTCGCGGCACTCCAGGTCGCGGCGACATCGAGCGCAGCATAAGGAAGCAGGTCGTATTCGGAGGCGATCCTGTCCGCTGCTGCCGCGAAGGCCAGTGCGCCCGATTGGATCTCGGCAGCCAGCGCGATCTGCTCGGCGGGCCGGGGATTGATCTCGCGCAGGACGGCCTCGTCCTGATAGTCTCGCACCGAGCCGTCGGCCGAGCAGCAGATCTGCTCGAGCAGCGCGACATTGCGGATCAGCATGCGCTTGACGTGCGGCGTCACCACGATATCGGAGATGAAGCCTTCCGCAGTATCGCTCTCGGCGATGTCGTCGAAAGCGTCATCGAGCGAGATCAGATAGGCGCCGTGCAAGCGGATCTTGATGCCTTCCTGGTCGAAGATGCGGCGCAGCGCCTTCTGCACGCTGCCGGAATAGCCGAGATCGGCGAGCACGAGGTCGGTGCAGTCGTCAAATCCGGGGATGGTGTGGCGGAGATAAGCGAGCAGGCGGGCGCGCAAGCCGGCGGCAAGCTCGGTGATTTCGCCGGCATCCATCAGATCCGGCAGCGCTTCAGCAAGCTCATCGCCGGGCGCGATCCCGTCGGGATAATTCGCAAAGAAGGCGGCGACCTTCGGCGGCAGGATCTTGATCATGTCGCGCAGCGTCGGGGCGTCGATCTTCATGATCTTGCCGAGGAGATCGCAGAGCGGCTCCATCGAATCAGCGGAGCCGATCAGGCTGACGCGGCGATTGATCTCTACATAAGCCGAGGTCGCGCCGTGGCGTTCCTGCCAGATCCGGTGCGACAAAAATCCGTCGCGGCCAAGGAAACCGAGCGCGACGCGCCGGCCGCGCTGTGCCAGCGCCTCGTAGCGGGCCGCGACGAAAACGTCGAACGCCGTCATCACCGAACCGAGCACGGTCATGCCCAACTGGAACGCCGGTGATTTCTCTGCGCTCCGCGCCGCCACCATCCGCCGCAGCGTACGTGAGCCGTGGTCGAGCCGCGATGGCTTGCCCTGGCACAACAAGTCGAACATCGCGGTCTCGCGCTGGAGCTTCGAGGCCAATGACGCCGAGGCTTGCGGATAGTAGCGTGGACGGATGCCGTGGCGCCGCGCGCCCCTGATGTCGGCACTCTGGTTGTCGCCGATGTGAAACGACGCGGCCGGATCGACGCCCTGTTCTGCAATGTATCTGGCGAACAAGGACTCGCTCTTGCCGCTGCCATGATCGCAGGACGCATAGAGGAAGTCCCAGGCGAGGCCGGGATGGCAGGCGCGTAGCAGGCGGGCGAGCTGCGCGGAATCCCAGTAGGTGTCCGAGATGAAGCCAGTGCGATGGCCGGCGCGCATCATGTCCAGATATTGCCGAAGCATTTCCGGATTGACGCGACAAAGCTCGAGCTCGGCGGCGAACTCGGCCTCGACGAGATCATCGAGATTGCGGCGATCGAGCCCGAACAGCTTGAACGGAAAATAGGAATAGATCTCGGCGATGTGCACTTCGCTCACGCCGCGTTTGTCCTTCGCGGTTCTGCGTGCGCGCGATTCGGCCTGGATCCGATGCTGAACGAAACTGGCGGAAACGTTCGGACATGTTACGGAAATGCCGGACAGCTCGTAAGTCCTTTCAAATACGCCATCTGGCGTCGTGCAGGCGCGCACCAGAAACGTATCGAAAACATCGAATGACCAAGCAGAAACAATTCTCGTCCGACGTTGCGCGTCGGCCGTCGCGATCTTCATGCTGCAATTCCCCGCCAATCGAACCGATTAACGCTGCCGTGTTGCAAGTCAGGCGCTCTCGCGGCGAAAAAAGTTCACGCGTGATTCAAAACCGCGCATGTCGCGACTGACAGATTCAAAAAATCCGCTAGGTTCGAAAAGGTGATTCGGCAAAAATTGCCGAGTGAGAAAATCGTCTCGTGTTCATTCACACTTGGACACAATCGATCGCCGCGTGCCTCGCGCGCAGAGCGCGTGTTCGTTTTAGTGCCGTGTATCTCCTCGAGTTTTTGAAGCTGCATCTGTTCGGGATGAATGATCCGCAAATGACGCGAGACGATGTCGATGATTGCAGGACAGTAGCGCGCGCTTCGCGCAACGTCGGCAATTGTTGCCGGTCACTCGGCAAAAGATTCCGGATAACATCTTGAAAAATAACAAAAATTCTCCGCCTGGATTGGTTCGGTTCCGCGTTCAACGCCTGGAAGCCGTGCGGAATATGCGCCGCCGGCATTGCGGGTTGGAGATTGCGGGATGAGTTACGCGCTTGATGTCTGGGCGCCCGCCGAGGCCGAAGTAACGACGACGGTGCCGGTCGACGAGACCCTGCCGGTGATGCCGTCGGCGCCGCTCGCGCCGGACACCGTGCCCGCCGCCGAGATCGTCCTCGACGAAGACAGCGAGCTGCTTGATCGCCTGGCGACCGGCGACGAGGCGGCGTTCCGCATGCTGGTCGAGCGTCACATCGATCGCGCCTATGCGATCGCGCTGCGCATCGTCGGCAACGCGGCGGATGCGGAGGACGTGGTGCAGGACACCATGCTCAAGATCTGGAGCCATCGCGGACGCTGGCAGCATGGCCGCGCCAAGTTCTCGACCTGGCTCTACCGCGTCATCTCCAACCGCTGCATCGACCTGCGCCGCAAGCCGCGCACGGAGAACGTCGACACAGTGCCGGAAGTTGCCGATGGTCAGCCCGATGCGGTTGACATCATCGAGCGCAACGAGCTGAACGACATGCTGGAGGTCGCAATGCAACGGCTGCCCGAGCAGCAGCGCATCGCGGTGATCCTGTCGTATCATGAGAGCATGAGCAACGGCGAGATCGCCCAAGTGATGGACACAACGGTCGCTGCGGTGGAGTCGCTGCTCAAGCGCGGCCGCCAGCAGCTCCGCCAGCTGCTGCGGCGGCACGAGCGCGACATCCGCACCGCGTTTACCGATTGCTAACTATAAAATCCTGCTCTCGGAAACTTTTTCGCCTGATCTCCTTGCGCTCCGACGTTTGAGCGAACGGACGGGGCTGCGGTCCGCGTCGTCGTCAGTCGCTTAATCACGATGCGGCACGTCATGCCCATCAGCACAGGAGCCAGCAATGCCCGCGATTTCCACCAACACCGCTGCGAACGCCGCAGTCCGCTACCTCAATATCAACTCCGCGCAGGAGACCAGCGCGCTCTCGAAACTGTCGAGCGGCTCGCGTATCACCTCCGCTTCCGACGACGCCGCCGGACTTGCGATCTCGACCCGCATCTCCTCGGACGTCACCACGCTCCAGCAGGCCGCGACCAACGCCTCGCAAGCGACCGCGATCCTGCAGACCGCCGACGGCGGCGCCTCGAACATCTCCGACATTCTCGCCCGCATGAAGTCGCTGGCCTCCGAGTCGGCCTCGGGCACCACGACAGACTCCAGCCGCGCCTACATCAACTCGGAATTCTCGCAGCTCACGAGCGAAATCGATTCCATCGCGTCCGGCACCCGCTACTCGAGCCAGAGCCTGCTCGACGGCACCAGCGTGTTCTCCTCCGGTGTTTCCGTGCTGGTCGGCTCGTCCAGCTCGGATACCATCACCATCACGCTGTCGAGTCTGACGGCTTCCTCGCTCGCCGTCTCCTCGCTCGACGTCAGCTCGCAGTCGGGTGCGACCTCGGCGCTGGACACGCTGGACTCCGCGATCGATACGGTCTCGGCCGCGCGCGCCTCGATCGGTGCGCAGGAATCCCGTTTCAACTTCTCCTCGGACTCGATCTCGACCCAGACCCAGAACCTGCAATCCGCCAACTCGGCGATCAAGGACGTCGATATCGCGGCCGAGCAGGCCACGCTGTCCTCGGCCGAGGTGAAGACCCAGGCCGCAGTCTCGGCCGAATCCGCCGCGAACCAGATGCCGCAGTACCTGCTCAAGCTGCTCGGCTAAGGATCGTCTTTCCGGGCCGGCATGAGGCCGGCCCGGCTCTTCCTGCGATAGGTCGGGCACATCAGTGACCAGTGTCAGTTCAAGCACCAGCAGCACCTCGACGAGCTCGACGTCGTCGAGCGCGTCCTCGGTGACCACGACCGGAACAACCACGTCGACCAGCCTCGACTGGAGCGCGCTGATCACGGCGGCGGTGAATGCCAAGCTCACTGCCGCGACGACGATCTCAACCACGATCACCAATAATGAGGCGAAGGTCACGGCCTACCAGACGCTGCAAAGCGATCTGAAGACGCTCTATTCCGGACTTGCTTCGCTCGCGACGTCCGTCGTGAACTCGCTTGCGACCAACGTATTCGCAACGCGCGCTGCGACCATCAGCTCGAGCGGCGACGTCAGCGCGTCATCCGCCCTGTCCATGAGCGTCAGCAATGGCGCCGCGACCGGTGACCATACGTTGACCATTGGCCAGATCGCGACCGCGCAGAAGGTGGTCGGCACGGCGCAGTCAAGCGAGAGCGACGCACTCGGCTATACCGGCACGTTCTCGCTCGGACTTGGCAGTGGCTCAACCGCGAGCATCAGCGTGACGAGCACGATGTCGCTCCAGGACATTGTCGATGCCATCAACGCCCAGACATCGACGACCAACGTCCAGGCCTCGATCGTCCAGGTGTCCAGCGGCTCCTACGAAATGGTGCTGACGGGAACCGAAGATGCCGAGGATATCAGCTATTCCAGTACGTCGGGCGATGACATCCTCAACGAGCTGGGAATGACCGATAGCTCGGGATCATTCTCCGATGTGCTCCAAGCCGCGCAGGCGGCCGAGTTCACGCTCGATGGCATCTCGATGACCCGGGATACCAACGATATCACCGACGTTCTGACCGGCGTCACCTTCAACCTGCTGCAGGCGACCCCAAGCGGGGCGACGGTGAACATCAGCATCGAGACCGACACCAGCCAGATCGAGTCGGCGCTCGAGACTTTCGTCACGAACTACAACGCCTATCGCGATGCCGTGATAGCGCAGCAGGCGACCAATTCGGATGGCACCGCCTCTTCCAGCGCCGTGCTGTTCGGTGACGGCACCATGCGCGACATCACCAGTCAGCTTGAATCCGCGCTCAACAGCACGGTGGGCGGGCTGACGATGGCCGACCTCGGCCTGTCTTTCAACGACTCGAACGAGCTCGAGCTCGACACCTCGACGCTCTCGGAGATCCTGAGCACGAACCTGAGCGGCGTGACGACGCTCCTGTCGGCGCAGACCACGACCTCGTCGAGCCAGCTCAGCGTCGTCAATACCGGAACCTCGCCGCAATCCTTCACGCTAGACCTGACGGTCGATTCCTCGGGCAATCTCAGCTCGGCCTCGGTCGGCGGAGACTCCTCGCTGTTCACCGTCAGCGGCACCACCATCATCGGCAATGCCGGCACGGCCTATGCGGGCATGGCCTTCACCTACTCGGGAACGACCTCGCAATCGATCACGGTGACGTCGACTTCGGGGATCGCCACTCAACTCTACCAGATCGCCAAGAACGCCTCTTCGAGCACCGGCTCGCTGCAGACGCTGATCACTAACCTGGAAACGCGCGACGACGACCTGCAACAGAAGGTCGACGATATCCAGAGTGCCGCGTCGGCCTATCAGACGCAGTTGGAAGCGCAATATGCGAAATACCAGGCTGCGATCGAGAGCGCGAACAACACGCTGACCTATCTCAAGGCTTTGCTCAACTCCAGCTCGAGTAGTTAATGATGCATAATCCGATGGCGTACATGGCCAATCAGGCCTATCGGGGTGCGGCCACCACAGTGCCGCCGCTCAAGGCGGTGTCGATGCTGCTGGGCGGCGCGATCACGTTTCTTCAGAAGGCACTTGCTTCTCAGGAGGCGCGGCGCTTCGAGGAGGGGCATGAGTATCTGATGAAGGCGACCGCGATCCTGCGCGGGCTCAGTCACAATCTCGATTTCACCAAGGGTGGAGCGGTGGCCGAGCGGCTCTACCAGACCTACAATGCGATGATCCTGGCGAGCCTGCGAGCCTACGGCCGGCCGCATGCCCGCGAGAGTTACCGGCGGATCATCGTGGGCCTGACAGAGCTGCGCGAGGCCTGGGAATTCGTTGACGCGACCGTGCGGACGGCCAAGACCGGGACAGGCGATTCGGCGCAGAAGCGCTGAGCCCTTCGGGCCGGCTTCCGCCGCGACCGGCGCCGGGTTCCTGCGTCCCGTATATCTCCCGCTCGAGCGGTGGTTTCCGTGGCAATTCCGCGGGGCATCGCTGCTCCTGACGCGTCTGGACTGGCGAATTCGGTTTCCGTCGCCTCTGCAATGCTTTATGACAGGCCCCGGGGGTGCGGGACCCGGGCGATGGACGTCACCGAGTTTGAGGATCTGATCGATCGGTTGGGCGAGGACCTGTCCCTCTGGCCCGAAGATCGTCGTTTGTCCGCCGAAGAGCTGCTCGGTCATTCCGCCGATGCGCGCGCCCTGCTCGAAGCGGCACGCGCGCTCCGCAATGCGCTGGCCGCACGGCCGGTGCGGGCGCCTGCCGGACTTGCCGATCGTATCGTCGCCGCCGCCAAACGGACGGTCGATCCCGCCAAGCCCCACGCCCAGGACGAGACCGCGGGCAACTGAGCTTCTCGTTTCACATGCTTCAATGGTTTCGACCTCGAAGCGGACGTTAAGCCCTCGTCGCCTCATTCCGCCCACGGCGGAGCCGTCACAGATGACGTGATCGCTTGGGACAATCCTGTCGCCACATCGTCATGGCCGGGCATAGCCATCCGAAGGACGGCGTTGCTTCCGCTCGCCTATGTCCCGGCCATCCCCGCGTTTGCCCGCGGCACCAAGAACGTGGTGCGCGGGACAAGCCCGGGCATGACGCGCTTTGCGAACGCGCACGCGCAATCGCTCTGCGCGCAAGTGTGGCGAAGGACCGTTCTGCGCCGGCAGATCGACTTGATTTCGTCGTTCCTCTAAGTCGCGCACATACACGGCAGATTTTGCCGCCTCGGAAGGCGCATCGCAGCGCGCGAATCCCCGCCTGAATTCACGCGCCCGCGCGTTTCAACAGCACACAGATTTCAAGCGCAACCCGACGCGTTCGCTAGCCGCGCGTTGCACATGAACCAGGGCTTTTCGATGACCGTTGCCGCGACGACGTCTACTTCGACAGCAACGACGACGACATCGTCGTCGAGCTCCTCATCCACCTCATCATTGACGTCGAACGAGTTCCTGAGCCTGCTCGTCAGCGAGCTTCAGAACCAGGATCCGCTGAACGCGACGTCGACGACGGACTTCATCAACCAGCTTACGTCCTACGCCAATTTCAGCCAGCAGCAGTCGATCAACACCAATCTCAGCGCGCTCGCGAGCTCGTTCTCGAGCCTCGTGACGCTGAACTCGGTCAACTACATCGGCCACACCGTGGAGGCGAAGACCGATACGGCGACGCTGACCAACGGCTCGGCGACGTTCGGCTACTCGCTGTCCTCGACCGCGTCGAACGTTGCGATCACCGTCAAGGATTCGTCAGGCAATACCGTGTGGACCGGTACCGGCACCGGCAATTCCGGCTCCAACACCTTCACCTGGGACGGCAAGGATTCCAGTGGCAACCAGCTCTCCGACGGTGGCCAGTACACGATCTCCGTGACCGCAACGGACTCTGCCGGCAATTCGGTTCTCAACTACACGACGGTCACCGGCACGGTGACCGGCATCGACACCTCGACCTCGACGCCATCGCTCGCGGTGAACGGTGTCTCGGTGAGCGCCGCCAACATCATCGGCGTCACGTCCTGATTTCTTTCGGAGTTCGATCATGAGCCTCAGCGGCGCACTTTCCTCGGCAATCTCCGCGCTCAGCGCGCAGAGCCAGTCCTTGTCGATGATCAGCGACAACATCGCCAATTCCGACACGACCGGCTACAAGACGACGTCTGCGATGTTCGATGACCTCGTCACAGCATCGAGCAACGCCACCTCTTATGCTTCGGGCGGCGTCACCGTGTCCGGCCGGGCCAATATCACCCAGCAGGGCCTGCTGGCCGCGACGTCCAACGCGACCGACGTCGCGATCCAGGGCTCGGGCTTCTTCGTGGCGACCAACGCGACGTCCGGCGGCACGGTTTCCTATACCCGCAACGGTGCCTTCACCATCGACAACGCGGGCTACCTCGAAAACAACGGCTATTATCTCGAGGGCTGGCGCACCGACGCCGATGGCAACGTGACGGGCAATGAATCGGCGAGCAATCTCGAGGCCATCAACACCCAGGTGGCATCGACCAGCGGCAGCGCGACCACCAAGACGACGATTGCGGCGAACCTGCCGTCGGATGCCGCTACGGGCGACACCTATACCAGCTCGATGACGGTCTACGATTCACTGGGCGCGGCCAACTCGATCCAGATCACCTGGACCAAGACCGCCACCAACACCTGGAGTGCGAGCTTTGCCGATCCGACCTCGTCGTCGGACACCACGACCACGACCGGCACGACCAGCGGCACGGTTGCCATCACCTTCAACAGCGACGGCTCGCTGGCGAGCACCAGCCCCAGCCCGGCGACGATCTCGGTGTCGGGCTGGACCGACGGTGCGGCCGACAGCACCATCACACTCGATCTCGGTACGACGGGAGGAACGGACGGGCTGACGCAATACGCTTCGGGCGAAACCACGCCCTCTGTCAACGTCACGAGCATCACCTCGGACGGCCTGTCCTACGGCACGTTGTCGAGCATCGCGATCGGCAAGAACGGCGTGGTCGATGCCACCTATTCCAACGGCAAGACGATCGCGATCTACAAGATCGCGGTGGCGACCTTTGCCGATCCCAATGGTCTGTCCGCCAGCAGTGACCAGATGTATTCGGCGACCGTCACGTCGGGGGATCCGACGCTGCAGGCCTCCGGCGAGAATGGTGCGGGCACGATCTATGGCAGCGAGCTCGAATCCTCCACCACCGACACTTCGAGCCAGTTCTCCAGCATGATCTCGGCGCAGCAGGCCTACTCCGCAGCCTCGCAGGTCATCTCGACCGTCAACAAGATGTACGACACCCTGATCTCGGCGATGAGGTAGGCGATGCGCGGGGAACGGAGCCATGCCGCGGGAGAGGCGTTGCTGCTGCGACTGCGGCGGCTGATCGCACGCGCCCGTACTGCAGGCCGGGAACGCGGAGAATTGCTCGCGCTACTCGACGACATCGAGACCGCACGCCGCGGCCTGATCCGCGAATCCAAGGCAATCGAGGACGAAACACGGCAGACGAGCATGAGAACCACGGCGATCGGCGCCTATTTGCGCGGCGCGCAGATCGGCCGCGGCCGGCGCCATAATTGAGACCACGAAAGCAACGAACATGAAACAGGCTCAAATCACCAGGACAACCACCGTCGAGGGCGACGCGCGCATCAAATCACTGATCGCGCTGATCGACGGCCTGACCGCGCTGGTCGCCGAAGAGAACGCGGAGCTCGCCAAGGGGCTTCCGGCCTCGCGACTGAAGCAGGTCGATGAGAAGAACCGGCTGGCGGAAGTATTCGAAAGAACCGTTGCTGAGTGCGCGGCCGGCTCGACCAGCCTTGATGTCCGCGACCGGATCCTGCGCGAACAGCTCATGGAGCGGATCCTCAAGCTACGCGCGGCGATGGACGAAAATCTGGTGCGCCTGCGCGCGGCGATCGAGGCCAGCAACCGCCGTATCGAGGCGGTGATGCAGGCGATCCGCGAGCAGATCGCCGCGGTGTCGCCCTACGGTGCGTCTGGACGGCTCGCCGCGCGCGCGGTCTCCAGCGGCACCATTCGTCAGGCCTGAGAGCAGGGGAAGGGAAGCCGCCGTGTCGCTCGATATCGCACGATTGATCGCCTTCAGCGGGCTATCGGCCACGCAGGTGCAGATCAGCGTGACGTCGTCGAATATCTCGAACGCCGACACGACGGGCTATACCGAGAAGACCGCAAGCCAGGCGAGCAGCGTCACCAACGGCGTCGGCACCGGCGTCACGGTGACGGGCATTACCTCGAATGTCGACAAGCTGTTGTTGAAGTCGCTGATCTCTGCGACCTCCGACCTCGGATCGGCCGACACGACCAACACCTACCTGACTTCCCTCCAGAAACTCTACGGCTCGACCTCGAGCTCGGACTCATCGTCGACCGGAACGTCGCTTGCCAATTCAATCGCGTCGCTGGAATCCGCGCTGTCGTCGCTCGCCAGCACGCCGAACAGCGCCTCGCTGCAATCCAATGTCGTCAGCGCGCTCGATGACGTCGCGAGCCAGTTGCGTGAGACCTCGAGCGGCATCCAGAAACTACGCTCCAATGCCGACCAGGATATTTCGTCCTCGATCGACGACGTGAACTCGGACCTGCAGCAGATTGCCGACCTCAACGCCGAGATCAAGCAGACCGCGGCGGCCGGCCAGTCGACGGCGGATCTGGAGGACCAGCGCAACACCGCGCTGCAGGACGTCGCCTCCAAGATGAATGTCAACTACTACACGGCCTCAAACGGCGATCTCCAGATCTACACGACGTCCGGCCAAGCGCTGGTCGACAGCACCGCGCATACGATCAGCTATACGACGGCGGCGAACGTCTCCTCATCGACCGTCTACAGCGCCGGCTCGTCGTCCAGCGGCTTCAGCGCCATTACCGTGAACGGGGTCGACGTAACCTCGCAGATCACCGGCGGCGACATCGGGGCCCTGATCACGCTGCGCGACAAGACCCTGCCGGCCGCGCAGTCCCAGCTCGACCAGATCGCCCAGCAGTTCGCCTCGGCAATGAATGGCGTGTCGAACAGCGCCTCGTCAGTGCCGCCGCCAACCAGCCTCACCGGCACCACCAGCGTGACCAGCGCGACGGCGCTATCCGCGACAGGCACGGTGCGGCTTGCGGTCACGGATCAGAGCGGCAATCTGGTCTCCTACAGCGATCTCGATCTGTCCTCTTATTCCACCGTGGGAGACCTCGTCACCGCCATCAACGGCATCTCCGGGCTTTCGGCGTCCATCGATTCAAATGGTCATCTGACGATCACGTCGACCAACTCCAGCGACGGCGTCGCGATCAACGAGATGACGAGTTCGGTAGGAAGCTCGAGCGAGGGGTTTTCGGAGTATTTCGGTCTCAACGATCTGGTGACGGGCACCAGCGCGTCCGATATCGCGGTCAACAGCAGCATCCTCTCCGGCACCGATGAGCTGCAGCTTGCGACGCTGGATTCGTCATCCAGCCTGACCGTCGGCAGCCAGGTTCTGTCGTCGGGCTCGGCGACGGTGGTCAACGACTTCTACGACGCGCTGACGGATTCGCGGACATTCGGGTCGTCCGGCGGGCTGGCGGCGACCACCGGCTCGTTCGCCGATTATGCCGCGGCGATCGTCTCCGATGTCGCGAGCAAGTCCTCCCAGGCCTCCACCAACTACACTGCCAAAGAGACCGCGCAGTCGACCTATGCGAGCTCGCTGTCATCGCAATCGGGCGTCAATCTCGATGAGGAATCGGCGCGCCTGAGCACGCTGCAAAACAAGTATACGGCGGCCTCCGCACTGATCCAGGCCATCAACACCATGTATTCGGCGCTGCTGAGCGCCGTGCAGTCGTCCTAAGGCGGGAGAGGGTCCATGGTCGCGATGCGGGTGGCCACTTTCGCGCAGTCGAGCACGATGATCGCGGATGCGCTGCGCGTTCAGGCCGTCATGGCCAACGAGCAGATCCAGGAATCATCGGGCGTCATCTCGACCGATTTCGGCGGCTATGGCTCGACCGCGCAGCACGTGGTCAACCTTCAGGTCTCGGTGACACGGGCGCAGTCCTACATCGACGCGGCGACGCTCGCCGACAGCAAGGTGCAGGTGATGTATTCCGCGGTCGGCTCGATGGCCGACATCATCACCCAGCTCCGCTCCCAGCTCAGCGCTGCTTCGACCGGGAGTTCGACGGAGAGTGACTCGGTGATCTCTTCGGCACAGCAGATGCTGGGCGAGATGGGATCGCTGCTCAACACGCAATATGACGGCCAGTACGTGTTTGCCGGAGGCAAGACGGAGACGGCGCCGGTCGACCTCACGAGCTTCGCCACTGGCACGGGATCCACCACGACGGCTGATACCAGCTATTATGTCGGTGACAGCGAGATCGCCTCGGTCCGCGTTGCGACCGACCAGAGCGTGTCCTACGGCGTGACGGCGGACAATTCGGCCTTCGAAGAGGTGATGCGCGTCCTCAAATTCGTCGCCAACAGCTCCTCGCTATCGTCATCGGAAATCACCAGCGCGCTGGATCTGGCGAGCGCGGCGCTGGACGATACCGCCGCGGTGCAAGCAAAGCTCTCGAGCGCCGCATCCTCGATCGAGACGGCGAGCGCGCGCCAGAGCGACTACAAGAGTTATGCCGAAACGCTCGGGAGCGATCTCACGAGTGTGGATGTCGCGGCCATCACGGCGCAGCTCTCGACCTACCAGTCCCAGCTCACCGCGTCCTATTCGGCGCTCGCAAAAATCCTGGGCATGAATCTCGCGAGCTACCTGAAATAGACGCCGTTATTCCGCGGTAATCTTCTCCATGGCCATTGCACGCAGCCTAGCGCGCTGGATCTTGACGCCGTTGGCGCTGTCGGTGACGGGAAAGGCGGCGACGAAGTAGATGCGTGCGGGAACCTTGTAGCCGGCCAGCCGCTCGCGCAAGCGCGCGATCAGCGCGGCCTCCTGCGGCTGCTCTTTTGCCGGGATCACGAAGGCGGCGCAGCGGGCTTGTCCGTTCAGATCGACGGCGACGACCTGCGCATCGGCAACGCCGGCGCAGGACTTCAACTCGTCCTCGATCTCGCCGGGCGCGACGAGGAAGCCGCCGAGCCGCATGGCGTCGCCCGCACGCGTTTCGTAGACGAAGGAGCCGTCGGTGCGCAGCCTCCCGATATCGCCCGTGCGGAAGAAGCCGTCTTCGGTGGTTGCGTCGCGCGTCGCCTGCGGATTCTTGAAATAACCAAGGAAGCACGACGGTGCGCTGATCTCAATCTCGCCGGAGACGCCGGGTCCCACCAGCTTGCCGCTGTCCGCATCGCGCACCCGCACGCGAGCCTCCGGTGACATCGGCCAGCCGCCGCCTTCGATGCGGTCTCTGAAGCTGGCATCGCGCCGGCCGATCGAGAACAGGGCCTGCACTTCGCTTGACCCATACAGGCCGAACAGCGGCAGGCCCCGCGCCTCGGCCTCCGCCGCAAACTCGCGCCAACCCGGCTGGAACGCGGCGAAGCCGAACACTTCCGTGTGTGGGAACGGCCGTGGCGCATCGGTAAGCGCGAGGATGCGGCGGAACATCTCGTCGGAGCCGAAGCAATGCGTGATCCCGTGCTCGCCGAGGATCTTGAGCGCCGGCTCGGCCTCGAAAGCATCGAGCACGTGGATGGTGACGCCGGCCGCGAGAAAGGCGAGCAGGCCCGTCATCCCGAACGTGCCGCAGAAGGGCAGCATCGCGAGCAGTGAATGGCGCTGCGGCGCTAGCGCGAGCGCGCTGGCGATCCCCGCCGCATGCATAGCCAGTGTCGCTTGCGAATGCGCCACCAGTTTCGGCCCCTTGGTCGTACCCGAGGTGGTGTAGAGCAGCACCGGCAGGTCGACGTCGCCGCGTGATGGCGCAGCCGGATGAGGAGTCTCGAAGGCATCGAAGCGCACGCCGGGCCATTGGGCCGGAATCGTATCCGCGCCGACCACGGCGAGCTTTTCAAGCGCTGGTACATCGCTCTCTGCGATACCGGCGAGAATGGCGGCAAAGTCGATCGAGCGGAACGCTGTCTCCATCACCAGAAGCTTCGCACCGGAGAGCCGCAGGAGGTGGGCGACGTCCGCGCTGCGGTAGCGCGTGTTGACCGCGGCAATGATTGCGCCAAGTCGGGCGGCAGCGAACAGCAGCGCAATCCATTCGATGCGGTTGACCAGCCAGACCGCGACGACATCGCCTTTGCCGATGCCTTGCGCGGCGAGCCAAGCTGCAGTCTGGTCGATCCTGCCTGACAATTCGGCGCGCGGGACAGGCGTACCGTCAAACACCAGCGCGGGATCGGAGAAGGTCTCGATCCCAATCAGCGATTGCAGCGAGCGATCGTTGGGGCGCATGGCTACCCGCAGTAACCCGATCGCGCAAAACTGTCTACTTGGTGCCGAACATCCGGTCGCCGGCATCGCCCAGGCCCGGTACGATATAGCCGTGGTCGTTCAGCCGCTCGTCGACGGCGGCGGTCCAGATCGGCACGTCCGGATGCTCCGACTGGAACTGCGCGATACCTTCCGGGGCGGCCAGCAGGCAGACGAAGCGGATGTCGCGAGCGCCGCGGGCTTTGAGCAGGGACGCGCCGGCACAGGCGGAGTTGCCGGTCGCCAGCATCGGGTCCATCAGGATCACGGTGCGGTCGGAGAGGTCCTGCGGCGCCTTGAAGTAGTACTCCACCGCCTGCAACGTCGCGGGATCGCGATAGAGCCCGATATGGGCGATGCGGGCGGATGGCATCAACGCCAGCATGCCGTCGAGGAATCCGACGCCGGCGCGCAGGATCGGCGCCAGCGTGAGCTTCTTGCCGGCGATTTTCGGTGCCTGCATCGGCGAGATCGGCGTCTCGATTTCCACGAGCTCTAGCGGCAGGTCGCGCGTCACCTCGTAGCACAAGAGCATGCCGATCTCGTTCAGGATCTCGCGAAAGCTCTTGGTCGAGCGGTCCTTTTCCCGCATTAGCGAGAGCTTGTGCTGGACCAGGGGGTGATCGACGACGTGGACGTTGCTGCTACCCATGGCAACCGCTCTACACGGTTCCCCGAGCTTGCGCCAGATCGCCCGCAGCGTTTTCCCTGCGCACGAACTGCCTAACCAGCGGGCATCGCGACCGAGGTCCTCGCCCGGTTGCTGGCCTCGTAGTCTGGCCTAGACGCCCAATCCGCGCGCGATCAGCGTGATCACGAGCGTCAGAATGCCGCCCCAGACCAGGCTCAAGGTCAGGGTCAAGATGGTGACCGTGACGGCGTGCTCGAGATTTGCCTTCGTGGGCTGCATCTCAATCGTCCAATGCGGGGGCAGGCGGCGCGCCAACGCGCGTGCCGAGAAAGAGAGCTCCCATCAGCGCGACCATGATGATGATCTTGCGTTCAATCATTTCACGCGTTCTCCGCTATCATGCGGCGAGGCGCGCCAGACGGCGTCTGGCTTGACCAATCCACGGGGCCAGTTGAGCGGCGAAAGGATTGCCGTCGTTCTCGATATCAAGCTCGAACGTTTCGGATGGAAACACGAGCGCGCATTGCGCCGGTCGGCTCTGCCGATGTGCAAATTCCACCGCGGAGCTCTTGAACAGGAAGACCCCGCCAACGCGTCCCCTGGCCTCGCGGGCGACCCAGAGGCCGGTCGCGTTGCGGCCGATGAAGAAGGCGGGGATGGAGGCGCTGACGATATTGGGATCGAGCGGCTGGAGCGCAGTCGTCGGCTCGGATGCCCGCTTTGCCTGCGGAGGCTGAGACGGGAGATGCGCAGCTTGAAGGGCGATCGTGGCCATGGCGGCCTCCTCAGACATCTCCAAGGTCATGATCGTCTACCATGCCGGTCAAGCGTGGAAGCGCCAGACATAGATTGCGGTCTTCAGTGCGATGAGCGCAGTGAGCACGCCACTCGCCGAGAGTACGGCGAGCACGCGCAAAGCGTGGCGTTTGAGCTGGGACTTCCGCGCCTTCGAGATCCGCGCCGAGCGTTCCGCCCAGTCAAAGGGCCGTTCTAAGCCATGTGTCAGCATCGACATTTGATGGGTCCTTGTCCGTGCCAGGGCGAGATGGCCGCTCCAATCTACCTCGTATGATGTTCATCGCGGCGTAGGATTGCGAGACGAACGCCGAGGCCGCCGCATAGGAATGTCATAAAGATGCCGTTCGTCGCGCCGGCAGCCCTCTGAACAGGTCGCGGTTCCGCTTTGGTCGTGCCGCGGGCGGAGCAGCATTCGCTGTTCCGACAGCCGCGGCGAAGGCGAGGCGCAGGCGCGGTTCACCGATTTGGTCGCAAAAGCATTTCAGGATGGCGTCTGCATTCTGCTGCTGCCCAGTGATCGCCGCGCAGAGCTGGGAGCTGGTTCGGCGGAAGAAATGCAGCGAGTCTTCGGAATCTCGACGCCCAAACCGGTCGAGTTCCGCAGCGAGAGCCGCAACGTTGAGCCTGTCACCGTCGTTGCGCGTCACCGCAAAGCGCAGTACCGCCAACTGCCAGGCGTGGAGCAGCCTGCGCGGTTCCTTGGCTGATAGCGGCGAACGCATGCGATATCCGGCTGGTCTGCGAAACGTCAGGTTCCGACGCCGTCGATCAATTCTTCATCGGCGATTGCGGCGAATGCTCTTGCGACATCCGCTTGGGCTGCGTCGTCGAGCGGTACGATCGGCAACCGCGTGTCTGGCCGCATGAGGCCGAGCAGACTCAGCGCGCATTTGAGGGCCGCGGGACTTTCCTTCGAAAGACAGGACACGAGGGGACCGAGACGCGTGTGCAGATAGCGGGCGGATTGCAGGCGGCCCTGTCTGACCTGCGAAAAGATCGTCCGGCAGAGATCAGGGGCGATGTTGGCGACCTCCGACATCGCGCCGCCGCCGCCACTCGCGATGAAGCCGAAGGCGGTTGCGTCGTCGCCGGACAGCAGTCGGAAGACGGCAGGCAAAAGCCCGCTGAGGCGCGTCAGCCGGGAGATGTCGCTGCTGCCATCGCGCAAGCCGACGAACTGGCTGTTCTCGGCAAGGCGCGCGAGCGTGTCGTCGGCGAGGGGGCGCAGCGTGCGCGAGGGAATATCGTGCAGAATGATCGGCAGGCCGGTCGCGTCCGCGATCGCCCGGAAATGTGCGAGCATGCCTTGCTGCATCGGCTTGTTGTAGTACGGCACGACCGACAGGACTGCGTCCGCGCCAGCGGCTTCCGCCCGACGGGTGAGCTCGATGGCATGATCG
>NZ_JBANBA010000013.1:0-117838 GCF_059803475.1 Bradyrhizobium sp. UFLA05-89
CGTTCCCACAGGGAAGCGCAACATATGCGGCATATGGCAAACTGATCACGATTCATCACGTCTCTGAGACCTTATGCGGTTCACTGCAGCAAGATGTTGCCAGAAGCCATAAATACCGCCCTTAACTCGGACGGAGGCAATGATGCTTCAGAGTGACGATCTCGACGGCGCGCCTGTTTTGGATTTCGACGCGTGGCGAGCATTGCTTCGATCGAATTGCGGGCGCGACGTCGAGGTCACGACGCCTAATGCCTTTGCCGGTTTGATTCGTCCCTTCAATGCGTGTGGGCTTGAGGCAACCTCGGTAAAGATCAGGTGGGGGTCCGCCGATCCAGGCTACCCTGATCACCGGGTAGAGCGGAGTTACCGCGATGTTCGCTGCGATGGCGCGGATCATTACCTCTTAATGTTTCAAGTCGCCGGGAGGACGGAAATGAGCCAGATCGATCAGGCGGCGCGACTCGCGGTAGGCGATGTTGCACTGGTCGATGCGGCGCGGCCGGTGACTTATCTCTCGCGCTTCAGCAGCCCAGAGTGGCTGACGCTTCGGCTGCCGCGGAGAGCGCTGCGCTCTCACTTGGGATTCGAGCCGCAAGGGGTCGTTAGCAGGCCGATAACTCGCACCAGCCGTCTGCTCTTCGACCTCATTCGTGACGCGGATATGGAAGCCGCGTCATCGTCCGCCGATCTCTACATGCAGTTCGCCGTCTACGACCTGGTCGGCGCGCTATTTGCGCCGTCGGATCCGCGCCCCTTCTCACGCTCCGCGGACAAGCTGTTCACGCGCATCAGCGGGGCGATGAAGGATGGCCTTGCAGATCCGGATTTCGGCCCCGCCGAGTTGGCCGGTGAAGTTGGAATTTCGCTGCGCTACCTTCAGAAGCTTTTCACCGAGCGCATGACGACATGCAGCGAATTCATCTATTCGCATCGCCTGGACCACGCCGCCTATCTTCTCCATCGCCGGGCGCTAAAGGGCGCTGATCAACCTTTGAGTGAGGTCGCCTACGCCTGCGGCTTCCGCGATTATGCGCATTTTGCGCGGAGATTCCGCAAGCGGTTTGGCTATTCGCCTAGCGCCCACCTGGGAGAGGGCACTGTGCGCGCTGGTACCGCAGAAAGTGCGTTCTGGGCACGCGACGCCCATTTTCGGAGGTCCTAGATAATACGGCTTGATCGCTGTCCGGTTGGGAAGCGGGCGTGAGGGCAGGGATTTGCTGAAGGTTCGAATTGCAGGGGCACAGTCTGACAAGAAAAGTTGAGAGACCAAATTTATGCTTGCCGATGCTGGCCATATCCTTGTTGTTGATGATGATCCTTCGTTGCGGCAATTGGTGATCGGATACCTGGAGGATCACAATATCCCGACGAAGCCCGCTTCAAATCGAACCGAGCTCAATCGCTATCTGACCGGAGCCGAACCCAGCCTGATTATTCTGGATCTGCGGCTAGGCCAGGACGACGGGCTCGACATGTTGCGGGAGATCCGATCTCATTCGGACGTTCCGGTCATCATCACGACTGGCCATCGCCCTGACGAAATCGACCGCATCGTCGGCCTCGAACTCGGTGCAGACGACTACATCATCAAGCCGTTCAGTCTCAGGGAATTGTTGGCCCGCGTCCGTGCGGTCCTGAGGCGGCAGGAGATGGGACGCCTCGCACGCGCTAACAATCCGGAACGGGGCGGATACAGGTTCGACCGTTGGCAACTCGAGCGGCGTGGTCGCAGGCTGCTTGACCCCAAGGGAACGCCGGTTGCGCTGAGCAAGGGCGAGTATGCATTGCTGCTGGCGTTCCTCGAAGCGCCGCAACGTCCGCTGTCGCGTGAGCAGCTATTGCAGTCGACCCGGATGCACGAGGACATCTTTGATCGAAGCATCGATGTTCAGGTGTTGCGTCTACGGCGCAAGCTCGAGATTGATCCGAGTGCACCGCGTGTGATCCAGACCGAGCGGGGGATAGGTTATGTGTTCGCATTACCGGTCGAACCCTTCTGAGCGAGATCGAAATGTGGCAGTGCGGTTACGGTTGTAGCCGAGTTATCGGTGCAGCTGATCATCGCGTAACGGGCAGCCATCAGAGTCTCCGTATTGGTCGACGGAGAATTCAAAGATGAAACACCAGTTCCTTCCATTGACCCCCTCGCTTGATCGCAGGGGCCCCTCTTTGCCGGCGGCATCTGGCTCTTTGCCAACGCCGCGCAATGACGCGCGCAACAGACGCGGCTCCCGACCCGAAGGATCGGGGCAAATTCTGGAACCTTCCGATATCGGAGCTAGATCGCTTCCGGCGACGAGGCCCGCAATGGGCCGAGCCGACGCTATCTGGCGGTCGGTGCTTGGGTTTTTTATCGAAGGATTTGCGCTCTATGGCGCTTCGGTGCATTGGGTTGCAACGACGGCGGTGGCGACGATCGCCAACGAGGTTGATGCTCGGCAGCGACAGATGTCTGCCCGGAACGAACGACGAAAATCTGTTTCGCCTGGCTCGTTTCCTGCGCGCGCCGTGGTCACGTTGGTCAAGCGCGATGGCGCTGCCGATCAAACCGCATTTGAAACCTGGACAACATCCACCAGCGGTGCCTTCGCATCTTCTGCGGGCGAAGTCGACCGATACCGGTTGGTCCATCTTGGTTGGCCGACCATGATCTGGCGCGCCGTCGCCGGCAGATGGGCAAGGTGGCGTCGCGAGCGGGAGATCAAAAAGGCGGTAGCTGCCTTGGCGGAACAGGATGACCGGATGCTGCGGGATATGGGAATTCTCCATCGATCCCGGATTGAACGGATCCTCCGATATGGCCGGGACGACTGACCCTGCCGGAGGCAAGGCGGTGGACGCGGCCTATGCGTTGCAAGGGCCGCGTCCGCGAGCTTCACAACTTCAACATCCACGCGCGCCCGGCGCGAATGAGCCCAAACGTGAGCGGAGTATGATTGCGCTGACCAGATATCGCCAAACCTGCCGCGCAGAAGCGCGTCGCCTCACGTGACCATGCGCGGCAACAAGAGAAGTTCTGCCCATCGTTCGCCCTGGATCGCGATGACCTGTATCCTGATCCTGGGCGGCCTGTTGGTTTCGCCGGCGGCGCAGCAGGCGCTTGTGCAGCCTCCCGAGGCGAACAGCACCTTCTTCGATGAGCCGATCACTCCTGTTCCCAGACTTCCCCAGACCGATCCCTTGAAGGTCAGGCTTGGCGAGCGTCTGTTTAGCGATCCACGGCTGTCTCGCGATAATTCGCGCAGTTGTTCGTCGTGCCACGATCTTGGGACCAACGGCGCAAGCAGGTCGAGCTACGACGCCGGCCTCGACGGCTCGAGCCTTCCGCTCAACACGCCGACCGTGTTCAACGCCGTGCTCAGCTTCCGCTTCGGTTGGGAGGGAAAGATCCGCAACATCGAGTCGGATATCAAATCCTCGCTGGAAAATCCGCAGGTCATGGGCGCCAATATCTCCGATGTCGCGGAAAGGCTGGGCATGGATCCTGGCCTGCGCCGGGAGTTCACGACTGCCTACGGAAGTGAGCCCGACGCTGCGAATGTTGTCGATGCCCTCGCAAGCTTCCAGCGAACCCTGATAACGCCGGGTAGCCGGTTCGACCGTTGGCTGACGGGAGAGGCCGAGGCTCTGTCGGTCCAAGAGCAGGATGGGTATCACCTGTTCAAATCACTGGGTTGCGTTTCCTGTCACCAGGGCGTGAATATCGGCGGAAATCTCTTTCAGCGGCACGGAATTTTCCACCCGCTCGGATCGCCGACGCCGGAAGTTCTGCGCGTACCCAGCCTGCGCAACGTTGCGACCACAGCGCCCTATTTTCATGACGGCAGTGCCGCAACACTCGATGACGCCGTTCGCAAAATGGGCGTGGCGCAGCTGAACTCGACGCTGACGGACGAGCAAGTCAAGGCCATCGTTGCCTATCTGGGAACCTTGACCGGGAAATACCGCGGCGCGCAGGTCGGAGCTGCACCATGAGAATGACGCCTGTCGTGGTCTTCGTGTCATTTTTGCTTCTGTTGCTGACCTGGCTATTGCTGGGCGGGTTGAACTTCAACTCGACGCGCTTTGACCAGCAGCTCGAGGCGCTCGATCATTTCTCCAGGCTCGAGCGCGCCCTGAATCGCGAAGTATTGACGGCACGCGCGGGCTTGTCACGAAACTACGATGAGCTTGCGCGCCTGACCGACGCTTACGATGACTCTGTCCACCAGTTGCGCGATGCCGCCAGCTCAGACGCAGAGGAGGAGGCCGCAATCGACGTTCTGGCCGTAGGCGCGCATCGGCAGCAAGACCTTGTCGAGCAGTTCAAGAGCAGAAATGCACTGCTGCGAAACTCCTTCCTCTATTTTGGTATGTTCAGCGCCCGTCTCGCCGCCTCGGACCGCACGTCGGTCGTCGCTGCTGCCACCACGCTGTCGGCGGCCATGCTGCACCTCACGCTGGACACATCGCCGGCCGCGGCGCGCGACGTCAAGGATCGGTTGGAACAACTGGCACGCTTGCCAGATCCGGGCGACGACGCTGCCTCAATACAGGCTGCGATTGCACATGGCGGCCTGCTGCATGACCTGCTGCCGGCGACCGACGCCGCGCTGAAGGCGTTGATCGCCGCAGCAACCACGCGCGAGCAGGATGCGGTTCGTGCACTGGTTATGAAGCGCCAGCTCGCCGCACGTGCATCGGCGCGTCGGTACCGGGTACTACTCTACGGCACGTCCTTGGCGTTACTTGGTGCGCTGATTTATCTTGGACTGCAATTGCGGGCGCGCGCGATTGCGCTGCACCGGCGTGCCGCGTTTGAGCACGTGATCGCGGGCATATCGATGCGCTTCATCAATGCGCAGCCGCACGGTATCGACGCTGGGATCACGCGGGCTCTCGCCGACATGTCGGAGTGCATCGGTTGCGACCGCGCCTATTTTGTGTCGAGCGGTGCCGCGCCGCGGGAGCACGTCTGGTGTAGGCCGGGCATAAGTTCTCCACCGGACTGGCCGCGACGCGCGATGGCGCTGACGGCCCGGTTTGAGCCGTCCGCCGATGGAATCATCCATGTTCCGCGCGTCGACCGCATGCCGATCGGTGAAAACAAAGAATCCTGTGTGGCCCTGGGCCTGGGCGGATGGGCGTGCGCGACGCGCGTTACCAAGGACGGTGTCGCCGTCGCCCTGGGGTTCGGCGCAATTGATCGAGCCTGTCGTATCACCTCCGCAAGCGAACTCAGCCTGCTCCGGATGGCGCTTGATACGATCGTGTATGCGCTGGAGCGGCATTGCATGGAAAACGAACGCTCGCGGCTGGAGGCGCGCCTGCAGGAGGCCCGTCGCATGGAGACGGTGGGCACCTTCAGCAGTGGTATCGCACACAACTTCAACAATATTTTGGGTGGCATTCTCGGCCATACCGAGATGGCGGAGGAACATCTCGATCCAGATGCAAGATCGCGCCGCAATCTGGATGCCATCCGGCGAGGCGCGGAGCGGGCGCGGGATCTGGTCGACCAGATCCTTACATTCGGACGTCGTCGCGAGGGGAGGCGGGAACCTGTCTGCGTCAAGACATTGGTCGCCGAAGCGAAGTCGCTACTCGCGCCATCGTTGCCTGCCCACATCGAAATCGCGGTGAGCGAAACGTCCGAGACGGCGGTCGTTTCGGCCGAGCCCGCGCAATTGCAGCAGGTCATCCTGAACATCTGCAACAATGCCGCTCAGGCGATGGACAAGCCGGGCGTCATCGAGATTCAAATCGCCACAAGGGAGATGACCGATGCCGCAATGATTGGCCGGATCGCGATCAATCCCGGTCGCTTCGTCGTGGTCTCGATTTCCGACCCGGGGCGCGGTATGGACGAGGCGACATTGCCGCGGATCTTCGAGCCATTCTTCACGACGCGCCTGAACGGCAATGGCTTTGGACTTGCCACTGCGCGCGACATTGTCCTGGAGCACAATGGGGCGCTGCAGGTGCAAAGCGCCCCGGGGGCCGGAACACGATTCGACATCTGGCTTCCATCAGTCCCGTCCCTTGCGCCGATATCTCTTCAGCGTGCGCCCGGCTCGGATGGTCGCGGTGTCGGTGAAGCCGTGCTGGTGCTTGAGGCCGACCGCGAGCGCCTGCTGCGGCACGAGGAAATTCTGGCGGCGCTCGGTTACGAAGGAGTCGGCTTCACCGGGCTGCAGGAAGCCGTGCAGGCTTGCGCGGTGCCCGGGCGCTTCGACGCAGCCCTCGTGTGTCACCAGCCCGGCTCGAGTCTTGCCATCGATTTCGCCACGAAAATGCGTAAGCTTGCGCCCAACCTGCCGATCATCTTGGCGACGAGTTCAGCGCGGGATCTGGAAGCGCCACTGCTAGCTGCTTCCGGCGTCTCCGAAGTGGTTCACCATCCGCTCACCTCTGCGGACCTGGCCGGCGCCTTGTCACGGTGCCTGACGAACTCGGCAGGCGCGCGGCTGCAATCGTGGACCGCACGCGGTAACGTTCGATCTTTCAGGCAATGACAAAACGGGCAACCAAGATTACAACTGTAGTCTTATTTCCCGCGTCGGAGACAATGCCGTAGCGGATCTCCTGCAAATTCTTCGCATCAGCTTGCGGAGAATTTTGAATTGCCAACGTATTCCTTATCACGCCGGCCGTCGCTAGCGGTGCATCGACGCTCCATCCCGTTCGACCGGGCGCCGACAAGCAGGCGATTCATCGCCTCGGTGGGCACCGCCATGCGCCGTACGGCTATTCATTTACTCGCCAGACTGGCGATCGCCGCGACATGCACGAATTCGGCAGCGGCATTTGATGCCATGCACATCTCCCGTGTGACCGTTGCGACTGTCACCGGCACACATTCGCTTGAGCCTGGACGTGTTTCCCTCGCTAGACCGGTCGCAGGTCACGCGCGGTGGTTCTCCAGCGGCCGCCCGCCCTTCCACCGGCTCAATCAAAAGGGGAGACGCCAGATCATGACGCCGAAGACCGAAGAAGTTCGGGCTGATAGCCGCAGCTCATGCGCGCACGAGAGTGCGCGTTGCCGGCCGCCTGTGCGGGAAACAGACGCAAACTGCGTTTCGGTGAGAAAATGATCACGGAGAAAGTGCAATGGAAATGCAATCACGACAATCGCTCTGCGAGATCCACGGCATCAGAACTCAGCCACGGCGTCCGTCGCGATGGGGCACGATCGCGCGCTACGCCATCACCCGGCTCCGTGCGCTCCTGAAAGGAGTCAGGGCGGCTATCGAAGCCGAACTGGCGGCTCATCACGACATCGGAGAAATCGCCCGCATGAGCGATTACATGCTGCGCGATATCGGGATTACCCGAAGCGAAATTGAAGACAGGGTGCGCCGGCCCTGGACGAGTATGGATGACGAACCGGTCCGCCCGAGTGATGCCGGCCAGAACACCCAGGCTTTGCCGGCGGTCAACTCGCCCGGTCTTGTATCGGAAGGTCGGCCGGTACTGCAGGTAGGCGTGCCCACACATCCAGCGGCCAGCGGGCACTCAATGCCTACGAGCGGGAGCGTCGGGAGAAAGTCTATGCGATCGTCATGAGCAATCGTCAGGGTGGGCCAGAACGCGTGATCGACTTCGTTCTGTCGCGGCTTTCGGGATGCGATACCAATCTCGAAGACGCTGCGCCCTTCGAGGAGCGCAAGGCGATCGTCCAGGAATATTCGCACATAGCTGGTTATTCGGCTGATCAGTTGCGCGGGACGTCCCGCATCGCTGCATCGTTGAAGACTTGGAACACGGCCGCAGCTTCAATCAGGTTACTTAAACTAACACGACGAGGAGCAAGCATGACGACAGGAATAGAAGCTCTGGCTGCGTCCCTTGCAATTTCCACGAATTCCAAGGCTGCGATCGGTTCGGATCATGGCGCCCTCACTACCGAAGCGAAGCGATGTTGCGTTGCAGAGTCCTTGGCGAGATCCAGTTTCGATGCGACCTTGATTGCCCCGATACGCCACAGGTCACGCGCGATTGCGAGCGAAAGGGGCGCGGGAAGAGAACCTGATCCGGTGAAGCTCCTTCAGCCGCTTGTGGCGCAGGCGCACGCCATCTTGCGTGAGCGCTTTGAAGCAGGCGGCTCAGTCGAAGACTATCTACGCGACCGGGCGAAGCTTGCCGACAGCACGGTTGTCGGTCTGCTCCACATTGCATCGATATCCACTGGGCTACGTAGTCACAGCATGGTCGCTCCTCTCGGAGCAGTTGCAGTGGGCGGCTACGGACGAACGGAGCTGGCACCGGGCTCCGACCTCGACTTGCTATTTCTTCTCCCTGAAACCAGCCGGGCTTGCGCCGACGGCTGCGCGCCGGCGACGAAGGCCTGCATCAGTGCAGTGGTCGGCAGCCTCTGGGACCTCGGATTCAAGCTGGATCACGCGGTGCGATCGGCCAGCGAGTGCCTTGAGCTTGCACGGAACGATGCCACTGTTCTTTCCGGCTTGCTTGACCGGCGTTTTCTGTGGGGCGGTTTCGGTTTGTTCACTTCCCTCGACACCGCTGTCATGGCCCTCCTGTCCGGACCTGACACAGGACATTGGAGACACACGGTCGGGAGTTCCCTGTTGAGCACGGGTCGTTTGGCATTGTGCAAAATGCAGGGTCTGGAGGAGGAGCCTGATCTTAAACGGAGCCCCGGTGGCCTGCGAGACTTGCAGCGCGCAATCCGGATGAATGCGCGCGGATCGCGCCATTCAAGGTCATTCATCCACCCATCGCTTGTCGATGCGCACCGCTTCTTGTGGTCAGTGCGGTGTCATCTGCATTTGCTCGCCGGTCGGGCTGAAGATCGTCTGAGCTTATCTTTTCAACCCGGCATCACACGCCGGCTCGGATTGGATGCCTCACAGAGATCCGCTGTGCCGCTTCTGATGGACCTCGTTCGTTGGCACAGGCGGAGTGTTCTTGCGGCTATTGGCGGACCAGCCAGCGCTGGCGGCTACGCTGCCTTGATCGCAGTTGCGTGATAGGGGTCGGCGAGAATTGCGGCCCGCCTCGAGGCGAGCCACATTGACCTAATGAGCTGGTGACTACCGAGTGTCAGGCATGTCAACAACGGTAACGTTCGCATGAATCCATATGGTGGTAACGAGGAATCAGCGTCTCGCCCGACCGGGTCAGGCGACTGCAGCTTAAATAAATATGGCGGTGCCGGGCTGCTGACCTCATCCGCTGCGCGTGGTTGGTCGAATCTCGCGGCAGAGCTTCGTAGCCACAGCGGTACGGTCACTTGGAACAAGCCGCAGCCTGATGCCGAGATCTGCGTTGATGTCCGCGGCAGTCGGTCCGTCGTCACGCGAACGCTGGACGGGGTCACCGACTCGACCATCTCCAAACGCGGCACAATCTGGCTCCGGCCGGCCGGCGTGCAGGAGGGCCTGATTGACATGTCCGAGCCGCAGCCGGCGATCCTGCATCTTTACCTTTCGCCTTATCGATTCTCGGGCGACAGTTTGGGTCAAGATTTCGACACCACGGCGATCAGGTCGCTCCGCCACGAGGGCGGATTCCACGATCCGCTGCTGGCCGAGATCGCCTTTGCGATCATGTCCGAACTGGAGCACGAGACTTCCGCGGGCGGGCTGCTCGCCGAAACCCTCGCGCTGAGCTTGATGGCAAGACTCGTCCAGAAGCATGCTGATGGGGCGTCGTCCGGCGTCGTCACCCCAACTGCACGGGAAGGGCTTGAGCCGCGCAGACTTGCGCGAGTGCTTGACTTTATCGAAGCAAATTTGGAGGGCGATCTGACCGTGCCGCGGCTGGCGTCGGTTGCCTGCCTGAGCCAGTTCCATTTCGCGCGTGCCTTCAAGGCCGCCGTCGGTCAATCGCCGCATCGGCATGTCAGCGCAAGGCGCTTGGAGCGCGCCAAGGAACTGCTCTTTGACGCGGACCGGGCCTTGGTCGATATTGCCCTGTCGCTCAGTTTTTCATGTCAGGCCAATTTCACTCGTGCATTCCGGCAAGCCACGGGGCAGACACCGGCGCAATATCGGCGCAGCCTGATATACTGACGCCGGTGTCGATGTTGCGATCTGCGTTCGGTTCACCGCAAGAAATGACAACAACTGAGCAGGCGATGCGAAGCCACATTGCCTCGACAGGGATAATTGTTCGCTCATCCGTACACTGATCGCATGAAGGAGCGAATATGAAATCCGAACGGAAGGTTGCCATCATCACCGGCGCGTCGCGAGGCATTGGCGCGGCATTGCTTAGGGCCTATCGTGATATCGGCTATCACGTCGTTGCCAGCGCTCGTTCGATCGACAAGAGCTGTGATCCGTCGATAGCTGCGGTCGACGGCGATATCGCGAGCGCACAGACCGCCGATCGCATCGTGGGACTTGCCATCGAGCGCTACGGACGGATCGATACGCTCGTCAACAATGCCGGCGTGTTCATTGCAAAGCCGTTTACCGATTATTCCGAAGCGGACTTCGCCGCGATGGTCGGGGTCAATCTCGCGGGGTTCTTCCATCTGACACAGCGGGTGGCGGCGAGAATGCTGCTCGCGGGTTCCGGGCACATCGTCAATATAACGGCTACGATCGCCGTGCAGCCGATGACCTCGCTGGCGGCGGCGCTCGCGGCCCTCACCAAAGGCGGACTCAACGCGATCACCCGCTCGCTGGCGATCGAATACGCAACCCGGAACGTCCGCGTGAACGCCGTCTCGCCGGGGGCGATCGCAACGCCGATGCATGCGCCGGAGGCGCACGGCTTCCTCGCAAGCCTGCAGCCGATGGGCCGTATGGGCGAGCCACAGGAGGTCATCGATGCCGTGATGTATCTGGAGCGAGCGGCCTTTGTCACCGGTGAGATCATGCATGTCGACGGCGGCGCGTCCGCTGGTCGCTGGTAGGAGATGTGTCATGTGGTCCGAGAAACGGATTGTTGAACTGTTTGGAATCGAGCATCCCATCGTGCTGGCGCCGATGGCGGGATTGGGCACGGTCGACCTTGCGGCCGCGGTCTCGAATGCCGGCGGCCTCGGCTCGATCGGCTGCGCTATCATGGCGCCGGAGCTCATTGCGAAGAGCGTCGCGGAGCTCCGACGATCAACGCCGAAGCCGATCAACCTGAATTTCTTCTGCCACGATCCGGCAAAGGCCGACGCCGCTCGCGAGCGTGCCTGGCATGAGAAGCTTTCGTTCTATTATCGCGAACTGGGTATCGAAGCTGCAACGTTGACGCCGCGCCTCGATCTCGCTCCGTTCGGCGACGCGGCGTGCGCCGTGATCGAAGAGGTCAGGCCGGAGGTGGTGAGCTTTCATTTCGGTTTGCCCGAGCCCGGGCTGGTCGATCGGGTCAAGGCAGCGGGCTGCAAGGTGATCTCATCGGCGACGACGGTCGACGAAGCATGCTGGCTCGAAAAGCATGGCGCCGATGCGATCATCGCTCAGGGGTATGAAGCCGGGGGACATCGAGGCATGTTCCTCGAATCTGACCGCAAGCGCGCAGTCGCCTCGCAGGCCGGTACATTCGCCCTCGTGCCACAAGTCGCTGACGCCGTCAGCGTGCCCGTGATCGCTGCCGGCGGGATCGGGGATGGGCGAGGGATCGCGGCGGCGTTCGCGCTCGGAGCCGCCGGCGTGCAGATGGGGACTGCCTTTCTGCTTTGTGCCGAGTCGGCAACGCCCCCGGTCCATCGCGAGGCCCTGCGAAATGCGCGGGTGAACCAGACTGTCGTGACAAACGTGTTCTCCGGGCGGCCGGCCAGGGCTCTTGTCAATCGCCTTATCGCCGAGGTCGGTCCCTGGTCGGACGCGGCGCCGGACTTTCCGCTGCCCATGGGCGAACTGCCGCCGCTGCGTGCTGCGGCTGAGCAGAACCGGAGCACCGACTTCACGCCGCTCTGGTCAGGCCAGGCGGCCGCGCTTGCCCGGGTGATGCCCGCCGAAATGTTGATCGACATCCTTGTGTGGGAAACCGCCAAGTTTGGGTGGGTCTGCGGCGGCCCAGATAGCGTGCACGGGATCGCGTGACTTTGCGCAAAGCTGACGTCCGTCCGCTTTGTTGTATTGTAGGTGGGATCGTCCTCAGAGGACTGCGAAGAATCGGCGAACGAGATGTCAGAGAATGCTGAGAAACGAATGACACTAAACCGGACCGGCGGTCACGGTGCGTGCCTTAGAGGCTCAGGATTTGTGATGGCATCACCCGCGGCGTCCCGGTTAATGGCGCGTCAATCCACTTGGGCGACTGACCCAAGCATCCTTTCCAAAAGTCGGTCTGTCCGCAACGTCGGCATTTGAGAGGGATTGCAATGTCGGGCAAGGTCTCGAAGATCACGGTCTCCGTGTCCAGCCCGGTCGGTACAGCCTGGCCCATGATAGGGCAATGGATCAAAATATCTGGCATATAAAATGCTCATCGAAAACTTTCCCCTGCCGCCGATCCTGTTGCCTGAGTTCCTATGGTTGGCCGGTTGGTGGGGGCAACAACGCCGCCCGCTTGATACAACTACGGGCGGCGTTGCTCAACCGACATCGGCCCGAATCTGTTCAAGGGTTCGGGCCGAAGATACCACGGTATTTCACGGTGCAGGCTAGTTTCGCTGCGCGGTCCAATAGCCCGAGCAGCGCGCGCTTCCCGAATAGCCACTCCACGACCCTCGGCCGGAAGCGCCCGACAGCCTTCCAGAGCCCGAGGCATATTTGTCCTGAACCGTCACCGAAGCGCGAACGGTGCCCGACCGCGCGACGTAGCCTCTGAACCTGACGAGATTCGGATGCGAGACAATTCCATCGTTGATGTTGACTGAGAAGTTGTAGCTTGCATCGCAAGCGCCTCTTTGCGTCACAAAGACAAGGTCCCAGGATCCATCGTAGGCGGAGCGGGCCTCTGCTGCGGACGCAAAGGCGACAAGACAACCCCCGGCTGCCGCATAAGTGAAAATCTTTCTCATCTCTTTCTCCAAAGTTGTCGTCATCCAGCACCAAGCCGATTACCGGAAGCGCGAGACAGAATGCTTGTCCAGAGTTGCTCCAAAAGGTTCGCGCGCGTCGGCGCTCGTTCGCTGGCTCGGTTCATATGTGATGCGAGGGCCGCACCGCCCCAGTCCGTCGCGATGCACGATTGCTCACATCGGCGGCATCATTCCATTCTTTACCGCGCGTGATTTGACGCGCATGCGCTGTCATTGCGAGTAAAGCCGCGCAAATTGCGCCAAATTGCTGCTAACGAGAAGGCGGGCTCAGCGCATTTCGGATCAAGCAAGATCAACGGACGCAGCATTCGGCGGTCTGTCAGCGCGGCGGGTGAAGGGTCGCCGCTACGGCTGAGGGAGCGCGCTCCCAGACCTTGGTATGGTTCCGTGATCACTTCAGGTGGCTGACAGCTACCTAGGTTCGATTGAGCCGTTCGTCCCGATGGTCTTAGGGTGCATGCGTTGGAAGAACGCGGGCTCACCGCGTGCAGCAACGAAAGAAGGAAGATCGGCGAATAGCTACGATAAAGCCAAGAGGAGACGACGATGCCCAACTGCACCGAAAATCCTGGACATCGCAAAGCAACGCGATGCGCACTCTGTGACGGCAGGTTTGGTCTCGTCCGGTACTACTCGTGGCGGACCCCTCTTTGTTCCAAGACGTGCGTCGATCGCTTCAGAACTCGCCGGGAAAGTGATCGCAATTGGCTGACCTGGTTCCAAATCGCCTTGAACGAACTGCCGGAGAATCGCGCGAGGGCAATATGACTTTCCAGATCTCACAGCGAGGTAAGCAGTACTTGCAGACAGCACGGACGCTGCTTCGCGCTGCCCAAACCATGACCGACGAGGTGGTTGTGGCTCAGCTCAAGACCCTTGCCGACGACTACGAGCGGCGAGCCGAGAAGGCATCGCTTGCTGACGCGACCAAAGCGTTGGCCCGCGCTGCGACGTTGTCCGAACCCGAGTGGTAGGGTCAGTCGTGGCCAGCGCGGTTACGAGCCTCCTATTCCTTTGTTACTACATGCGGGGCTGCAAAAGCGGCCTGCCATACGTGATGCCGCCGACGTGACTAGTCGTGAAGGAGTTCTAGGTTGCGGCGACGCAGCACGATCCTCACTTGGCTAGTGCGAGGTAGATCTATCGGAGAAAAACCATGCGTTCTGTTCTGGCCCTGGGCCTTTTGATTATGCTGAGTGCCCCTGTCACCGCCGCTACGGCGCGTCATGCACACCGGCAGCATGCCGTTGTTCATTCCACCCGCGGCTTGATCATGGGTCCCGTTTCGGGTTGGGCCTATTCACCTCCGCCGCGCGCCCTCTATCAGCCGGACCCTTACAATGACCAACCAGAACTGGGTCATAATCCCTTTGCGGGCTGGGGTGGTTAAGATCCGTCAAGTGCGGATTTAGCTCGAAACCGCTTTGCGGCGATCGATTTCCGCCGGCCGGCCCGCGTAGACGGCACCGGGATCGGTTAGCGAGAGATGGAGCCAACCATGAAGTGCCTGAGACTACTGAGCGTGACCGCGGTGATGACCGCGATTTTGTCCCTCGCTACAGCAAGCACGAGTCTTGCTGCATCGCGTCACCACCAACATTGGGGCCGCGGATATCACAACTATTATGGTGGTGGCGGAGCCGGCTCTTGGAATAGCAATCCAAGGAATGCAGAGAGCGCCTGATAGATTGGACGCGACGAACGACCCCAGCGTCTGCCTTCCAGCGAAGCGGCGAGTCGTTGCCAATGGCAGCGGCGCTCTCCCGAACTTAAATCAAAGTCAAATAGTGAGCTGAAAGCGCATTTTGGGCGACCGGTAGACTATTCGGTTCTGATCTCGCTGGGCGACTTCTTCGTCCAGCGGCGAAATGCACGGCTCAATCTATCTGTGCGGCGACGAAGCGCAGAAGCAGCGCTGGCTTCCGCCCATGATGCGCTTCGAGAAGATCGGCTCGTTCGGCCTGACCGAGCCTTTGGTCGGCTCTGCCACGTCGGGGGGCATGCTGACGACCTGCCGGCGCGAGGGCGACGTCTGGATACTCAACGGCCAGAAGAAGTGGATAGGCAATTCCACCTTCGCCGACATCAACGTGATCTGGGCCCGCGAGGAGGGGTCGAACCAGGTCAAGGGCTTTGTCGTCGGAAAGGACAATCCGGGCTTTTCCGTCGAGAAGATCAGGACCAAGATGGCGCTCCGCGTCGTGCAGAACGGGCTGATCACCCTGAAGGATTGCCGCGTGCCTGAGGCGGACCGTCTGCAGAATGCCAACTCGTTCAAGGACACCGCCAAGGTGCTGAGGATGACGCGGACCGGAGTGGCATGGTTCGCCGTGGGCTGCCAGACGGGCGCCTACGAGCACGCGCTGCGCTACGCGACCGAACGAATGCAGTTCGGAAGGCCGATCGGCGGATTCCAGCTGGTCCGGGATCTCCTGGTGCGCATGCTCGGCAACGTCACGTCGACCCAGACGATGATGCTGCGTCTCGCCCAGCTCCAGGACGAAGGCGCGATGCGCGACGAGCACGCGTCGCTGGCGAAGGCATTCTGCACCGTCAAGTGCCGCGAGACCGTTGGCTATGCACGCGAGCTGCTTGGCGGCAACGGCATCTTGCTCGAGAATCACATCGGCCGTTTCGTGGCCGACGCCTAGGCGATCTACTCCTATGAAGGCACCAGGAAGATGAACACGTTGATCGTCGGCAAGTCGATCACCGGGTTGAGTGCCTTCGTCTGACGCGACGCAACGGAATTCCATCAGGGCGAGGGAAGATCAACACGACGGATCAACAAACTCACCGGCCAAGTTGGATTGTCGTGGACAGCCGGCCCATCGGGTGCCAGCTTTCAGCGGTGCCGATCTAAGCTATTGAAATTGGGGCGCTATTTCCGAGTGTGGCTGGGGAACCTGGATTCGAACCAAGACAAACAGAGTCAGAGTCTGTTGTGCTACCGTTACACCATTCCCCAACGGAATTGCCTAACGAATTCAACTATTTATTGAATTGTCGGGCGATGGCCGGCGACGCGCGCGGCGCAAATCACGGCTCAGGCGTGGTGGGTTTCTACCCGCTCGCCTCCAGGCTTGCAAGCGCTGCTGTGGAGCGGATTTTCGTGCCGCTCCAAGGGCGCAAAACCAGGCGATCAAAACCGCGGCCGGCGCGGGCAGGCGAGGTGGCGGCGCGCGCGACGGTTTGCCCCATCTTCAAAGCCCGAGACCGGGGTCGGGACGGCGCCTCCTCAATCGTCCTCGGGGCACGCAACCCCCAGAGGAGACCCGTGATGCCCTATGTCGATGGTTTCGTGCTCGCCGTGCCGAAGGACAAGATCGACGCCTACAAGGCGCTGGCGCGAACGGCGTGCGAGGTCTGGATGGAGCACGGCGCGCTCGGCTATGTCGAATGCATCGGTGACGACGTTCCCTATGGCAAAGTGACCTCGTTTCCGCGCGCGGTGATGGCGAAGGAGGACGAGATCGTCGTGCTGTCCTGGATCGTCTACCGCGACCGCGAAAGTCGCGATGCCATCAACAAGAAGGTGATGGAAGACCCGCGACTGAAGAACGCCGGCATGCCCTTCGACGGCAAGCGCCTGATCTTCGGCGGCTTCGAAACATTCATCGAGGTGCATCGCGCAAGGGCGAACTGACCGCCGGTAAACCTCGGGCGAAACGCGCCGCGAGCGCGAAAGCGTGTTCGCGATTGCGACGGACATTGCAAGGGTGACCCACACTCCGGTGCGCCGATGTCGTCCGCACCTGCCTATCCCGCATTGTGCAATCGCGTTTCACCTTGCTGGTTCCGGACTGGCATGCCATCCTCCGCGCGCCAGGAAAAATCAAATGGAAGCAGGCTGCTCGCCGAAGCTTTCAAGCCTTAAAAATCTGGCCGGGGAAACCCTTTGGGAGGTCTGGTTCATGACATTGAAGTTCGCTACCCGGCTGCTCTGTGCGGCCGCGATGTGCGTTGTGCTTGCGGCTGGGGCGCAGGCTGAGGACAAGGTCGTCAAGATCGGAGTCATCTTGCCGATGTCCGGCGGCACGGCGTCGATCGGTGCGCATGCCAAGGCCGCGCTCGAAGTCGCGACCGACATCATCAACAACGCCCATCCCGAGCTCGACAAGCTGCCGCTTGCCACGAACGCCGGGCTCGCAGGCCTTGGCGGCGCGAAGGTCGAGGTTGTCATCGCCGACAACCAGGGCAGCCCGGCCACCGGGCAAAACCAGGCACTGCGTCTGATCACGGAAGAGAAGGTGGTCGCGATCCTCGGCGCCTACCAGTCCGGCATCACGCTGACCTCGAGCGCGATCGCGGAGAAATATGGCATTCCTTATCTGACGCCGGAATCGGTCGCCGCCAATCTCACCGAGCGCGGCTTCAAATGGTTTTTCCGCACCACGCCGATCGCGCCGGATTTCGTTCGCATCTACGATGATTTTTTGAGCGACATGAAGGCGGCCGGAGCCAAGACCGATACTATCGCGCTGGTCCATGACAACACCGAATACGGCACCTCCGTCGCCAACACGATCGCCACCGGGTTCAAGGCGAAGGGGCGCACCGGCGTCATCGACGTCGCCTACGCCGTCAACGCCACCGACCTGCAGGCGCAGGTGCTTCAGCTCAAGGAGAAGAAGCCCGATGTCGTGCTGATGATCTCCTACACGTCGGATGCGATCCTGTTTGCGAAAACCATGCAGTCGCTCGACTACAAGCCGCCGATGCTGCTGGCGGATGATGCCGGCTATTCCGATCCGTCCTTCATCAAGGCGGTCGGAAAGCTCTCGCAGGGCGTGTTCAACCGCTCGTCCTGGGCAGTTGGCCCCGCCGGCTCGCCTAGCGCCGTCATCGCCGACATGTACAAGAAGAAGAGCGGCGAGGAGATGGAGGATACGGTCGGGCGCGAGATGCAGGGCTTCTTCGTGCTGGTCGACGCCATCGACCGCGCGGGCTCGACGGATCCCGCGAAAATCCAGGCGGCGTTGAAGGCGACGGACCTCAAGCCCGAGCAACTCATCATGGGCTATAATGGCGTGAAGTTCGACGAGAAGGGGCAGAACGTGCAGGCGTCGGCCTACATCATCCAGCTTCAGGACGGCGAGAATTACGTTTCGGTATGGCCGAAGGGCAATGCCGAGAAGGTGCCGGTAATGCCCTACAAGGGCTGGTGACGATTTCGGAGGCGGGACCGGCGGTCCTGCCTTTTTGTTGATTTGAAGAGCAGCGCGGCTCATGTCCTTTGTCCTCGTGCAGGTGATCGTCGGCGGGCTCCTGCTCGGTGCCGTCTACGCCCTGTTTTCCTCCGGCCTCACGCTGGTGTGGGGCATGATGAACATCGTCAATTTCGCGCATGGCGATTTCGTCATGCTCGGCATGTACGTCGCCTATGTCGTCTACACCTTGATGGGCGCCGGGCCGCTTATGGGCGCGCCGTTGGCGGTGCTGGTGCTGGCGACGCTCGGCGTCGTGGTCTATTTCGGCCTGATCCGCGACATCATGAAGGGGCCGATGCTGGCGCAGATCCTCGGCACCTTCGGTCTCGCATTGCTGCTGCGCTATTCCGTGTTCTGGTGGTTCGGTGCCGACTTCAAGTCGTTGCCGCAGAATATCGTCGGCGGCACCTATGCGGTTGCGGGGCTGCGCCTCGAGGCCTCGCGGCTGCTCGCCGGCGTCGTCGCGTTGCTGGTGACGCTCGGCCTGCACCTGTTGCTGACGCGCACCTCGCTCGGCTCGAAAATGCTGGCGGTGGCGGAAGATGCAACCGCGGCCCAGCTCATGGGCATCCGGCCCGACACGATGCAGGCAATCGCCTGGGCGATTGCCGCGGGTGCAACGGGACTTGCCGGCGCGCTGATCGCGAACTTCTTCTACATCGTGCCGACGGTGGGCGAAACGCTCGGTATCGTCGCCTTCGTCACGGTCTCGCTCGGCGGCTTCGGCAGTGTGCCCGGTGCGCTGGTCGCGGGCCTCCTGATCGGCGTCATCGAGTCGCTGTCGGGATTCCTGATCGGCGCGGTCTACAACGACATCGTCGTCTACATCCTGTTCCTGTTCTTCCTGTGGTTCCGGCCGCAAGGCCTGATGGGGAAGATATGATGCAGCGCTGGCTCTGGCTGTCGGTGCTATCAGCGGTCGCGATTGCCTATCCCCTGCTGCTGTCCTCGCCGTTCCAGCAGCGCCTCGGCGCGTTGGTGCTGCTCTATGCGATCGCGGCCTCGGCCTGGAACATCGTGGGCGGCTATGCCGGCCAGGTCTCGGTCGGCCATGTCGTGTTCTTCGGCTGCGGCGCCTATGCGGCGATGGGAGCCTACGCCAAGTTCGGTCTGTCGCCACTATTCGGTATTCCCGGTGGCATCGTGATTGCGGTGGCGCTGGCGGCCGTCATCGGCGTGCCGACACTGCGCCTGTCAGGCCACTATTTCAGCATGGCGACGATTGCGGTTGCCGAGACGATGCGGCTGATCGTCACCAACACCGATTATCTCGGTGCGGCGGTGGGATTGAGTGGACCGACGGTCGCCCGCAACATCTTCGATCTCTCGTTCATCTCGTCGTTGCCCTACTACTATCTCTTCCTCCTCGTCCTTGTGATCACGCTCGTCATCACCTGGTGGATGGCCAACAGCCGGATGGGATTTTATTTGCGTGCAATCAAGGATTCCGAGCGTGCCGCGCGCTCGCTCGGAGCGCCCGCGAGCCGCACGAAACTCTACGCATTCATGCTGAGCGCGGCACTGACGAGTGTCGCCGGGGCGCTTTATGCGATGATGTTCGGTTTCGTCGACCCCGAGTCCGGCCTTGGGATCCTGATCTCCGTGAAGATCCTGATCATGGCCGCGCTCGGCGGAGCGGGGCTTCTGTTCGGCCCGCTGGTCGGCGCAGCAATCCTCGTGCCGCTGGAGGAAATCTCCAACAGCGTGCTTGGCGGCAAGGGCGCAGGCCTCACCTTCGTGGTTTACGGCGCGATCATCGTGCTGATCGCGCGCTTCCAGCCCGGCGGGATTTTGAGCCTCTTCAAGCGACGGTCCAAGCCGGGAAGCGAAGCGGGAGCGCCTCATGCTGCTTGAAGCGCGCGGTATCACAAAGGCCTTCGGCAGCTTCAAGGCCGTCGACGATGCTTCCGTGTCGCTGGAGCAGGGCGATATCCTCGGCCTGATCGGGCCGAACGGCGCCGGCAAGTCGACCTTTTTCAACTGTCTCACCGGCGATCTCAAGACGACCTTGGGCCGCGTGCGGTTCGAAGGCCGTGACATCACCGATCTCGCGGCGGAGCGGCGCGCACAGCTCGGGCTCGCGCGCACCTTCCAGGTGCCGCAGACGTTCGAGGGCATGACAGTGCTTGAGAATGTCATGATCGGCGCCTTCCTGCGTGCCACGCATCGCGCTGAAGCCGAAGCCAAGGCACGCGCGGTGCTGGAGCGGGTCGGGATGATCAGGCTGGCGGATGCGCCGGCGCGCTCGCTCGGCACGCCCGGCCGCAAGCGGCTGGAGATCGCCCGCGCGCTTGCGACCGAGCCGAAGGTGCTGCTGCTCGACGAAGCCATGGCCGGCCTCAATGCGCACGAGGTCAAGCTCGCGATCGATCTCGTGCGCGACATCCATCGTGCCGGCATCACGCTCGTCATCGTCGAGCACATCATGGAAGTGATCATGTCGCTGGCGAGCCGGGTGATGGTGTTCCACCAGGGCAAGGAGATTGCTCGCGGCAACCCGCGTGAGGTAACGGCCAACCCGGCGGTGATCGCGGCCTATCTCGGCACGCGTGCCGCCAAAGCGGCTGCCGGCCACACACCGATCGAACTGATGGGCGGCCCCACATGAGCGGGCTTCTGCTGCGGATCGAGCACCTCGAAGTGCGCTATGGCGACCTGATCGGCGTGTCCGACGTGTCGCTGGAGGTGCCCGAGGGCAGCATCGTCGCGCTGCTCGGCTCAAATGGCGGCGGCAAGACCACGACGCTGAACGCGATCGCAGGCCTGATCCCAGTACATGCCGGAACGATCAGCTTTCGCGGCGAGGCGATCGCCGGCCAAAGCGCCTTTGCGATCGTGCGCAAGGGGCTCGCACTCTCGCCGGAGGGCTGGCGGCTGTTCGTGCAGCAGAGCGTCGAGAACAACCTCCTGCTTGGCGCGACGCCATTGCACGACAAGTCGCGCAAGGCGGCGCTGCTCGAGCGCGTCTACGAGATCTTTCCGCGGCTCAAGGAGCGCCGCAACCAGTGCGCCGGCACCATGTCCGGCGGCGAGCGGCAGATGCTCGCGGTCGGCCGTGCGCTGATGAGTGACCCAAAACTGTTGATGCTGGACGAGCCGTCGCTCGGGCTGGCGCCGGCGGTCGTGGAGTCCATGTACGAAACCTTCGGCCGCCTGCATCGCGAGGGCCTGACCATCCTGCTTGCCGAGCAGTCGATCGAGCTCGCCCTCGAAGTCTCAGATTTCGCAACCGTGTTGCAGGTGGGCAGAAGCGTATTGGCCGGCACCGCGACGGCGCTGGCGAACGATCCGCAGGTGCAGAAGGCCTATCTGGGGGCAGGGTAAGGGGCGGATCCGTTACTTGATCCTGTCGTAGGCGGCCGCAAAGTCATTCAGCGGCATCGGAATGTTGATGGTCTCCTTGGACATGTTCTGGAAGGAGACCTTCAACTGCTTTCCGGATTTCAGCGCTGCGAGCAGCTCCGCGGAAATCGGCGTTGAGACGTAGCAGCCGCGATTCTCGCAGGTCTGGATCGGCAGGTCGACCGTCTTGCCCTCGTCGACCTGGAGCTTGGCGCCGACGGGGATATTGAGGCCGAGCGGGAGCTGGATCAGCGCGGTGGGCACGCGGGTGTCGGCGGGCACGCGGATGTTGATCAGCACGATGAGCTGTCCCGTCTTGGTCAGCACCGCGTTTTGCTCGATCGCGCATTCCAACGGCGCTTCGCGGCTCGCGCTGGTGCAGCGCGCGGCCCAGCCGGCCTGCGGTGCCGGCGCGACGTCGGCCTGCGGCTGCGCCGCAGGAGCCGCGGGCTGCGCGGCCTGGGGCGGAGCAGCCTTGGGCTCGGCCTTGGACTTGGTGCCCTGGGCGTATGCGGATCCGCTCCACAGCAAGGCAACCGACAGGAGGGCGGCAAGATTGGAGCGCACGGGCATGAAATATCGCTTTGGCTTGAAAGGAGGAAAACGTGCCGGAATTGGAAGCGCGGCGTTGGCTTACTCGGCTGCTTCCTTGACCGTGCCGTGTTCGGTCGTCTCGTGCTCGCTCTCCTTGGAGCGGCCCCAGCCGGAGAACCAGTTGGAGAACTCGTCGAGATAGAGATAGACCACGGGCGTCGTGAACAGGGTCAGGGCCTGGCTGACGATCAAGCCGCCGACCATGGCATAGCCGAGAGGCTGGCGGATTTCGGCACCGGTGCCGTGCCCGAGCATCAGGGGCACGCCGCCGAGAAGGGCCGCCATCGTCGTCATCATGATCGGGCGGAAGCGGAGCAGCGCGGCCTGGCGGATCGATTCCGCCGGAGTCTTGTGCTCGTCGCGCTCGGCCGCGATCGCGAAGTCGACCATCATGATGCCGTTCTTCTTCACGATGCCGATCAAGAGGATGATGCCGATCAGCGCGATCAGGCTGAAGTCGAACCCGGCCGCCATCAGGATCAGCAGCGCGCCGACGCCTGCCGAAGGCAGGGTCGAGAGAATCGTGATCGGATGGATGTAGCTCTCGTAGAGAATGCCGAGGATCAGATAGACCACCACGAGAGCTGCCAGGATCAGCAGCGGCACAGTGCCAAGCGACTGCTGGAAGGCCTGCGCGGTGCCCTGGAAGCTCGAATTCAGCGTTGCCGGCGCGCCGAGATCGGCCATGGCCTTCTGCACGGCTTCCGTGGCCTGTCCCAGCGCCACGCCCTGCGCGAGGTTGAAGCTGATCGTGATCGCCGGGAATTGGCCCTGATGGCTGATCGAGAGCGGTCGCACCGGATCGGTCGTCCAGGTCGCAAAGGTCGACAGCGGCACCTGGTCGCCGGTTAGCGGCGATTTCAGGTACAGCTTGTTCAGGCTGTCGAGATTACCCTGCATCTCCGGCAGGATCTCCAGGATCACGTGATAGCTGTTGAGCTGCGTGAAGTACTGCGTGACCTGGCGCTGGCCGAATGCGTCATAGAGCGTGTCGTCGATCAGCTGCGGCTGGATGCCGTAGCGCGAGGCGGTGTCGCGATTGATCTTGAGCTGAACCGTGGTGCCCTGGGTCTGCTGGTCGGTCGCGACGTCACGCAGCTCCGGCAGCGTCTGCATCTTGGCGAGGATCTTGGGCGCCCAGCCATTGAGCTCGCCGAGATCGGCGTCCTGCAAGGTGAATTCGAACTGGGTGCGCGTCGGGCGGCCGCCGAGTCGGACGTCCTGCGCGGCCTGCATATAGAGGCGAGCGCCCTCGACCTTCTCGAGTTTCGGACGCAGCCGCGCGATGATCTGCTGCGCGGATGCCTCGCGATCGTTGCGCGCCTTCAGCGTGATGAACATGTTGCCGTTGTTGCCGGCGCGTCCGCTGCCGCCGATGTTCATCGCGATGGAAGCAACGTCAGGATCGGCCATCACGATCTTGCCGAGCTCCTGCTGCTTCTTCTGCATCTCGGCAAACGAGATGTCCTGAGATGCTTCGGACGTCGCGGTGATCAGGCCGACGTCCTGCTGCGGGAAGAAGCCCTTCGGGATCAGGATGAACAGGTAGACCGACAGGCCGAGGGTGGCGAAGAAGATGGTGAGCGTGGTGCGCCGCCAGCTCAGCGCGTGGTCGAGGACGTATTCATAGCCGCGCAGCATCGCGTCGAAGGCGCGCTCGCTCCACGCATAGAACTTGCCGTGCTTCACCTCGCCATGGGCGCGCAGGAAGCGCGAGGCCATCATCGGGGTCAGCGTCAGCGACACGAACATCGAGACGAAGATCGTCATCGCGAGCACGACGGCGAATTCGCGGAACAGGCGCCCGATGATGCCGCCCATCAGCAGCAGCGGGATCAGCACCGCAACCAGCGAGATGCTGATCGACACGATGGTGAAGCCGATCTCCTTGGCGCCCTTGTAGGCGGCGGCGAGGGGCGAATCGCCGTTTTCGATGTAGCGCGTGATGTTCTCGAGCATCACGATCGCGTCGTCGACGACGAAGCCAACCGCGATCGTGAGCGCCATCAGCGACAGATTGTCGAGCGAATAGCCGAACACCCACATCAGGGCGCACGCGCCGAGCAGCGCCAGCGGAACCGTGACGGTGGGAATGACAGTCGCCCAGAAGCTGCGCAGGAAGACGAAGATGACCATGACCACCAGGACGATGGTCAACAGCAGCGTGAACTGGACGTCCTCGACCGCGGCGCGGATGGTCGTGGTGCGGTCGCTGATCACCTCGATCTTGATCGCCGGCGGGATCGCCGCCACCAGCCGGGGCAGGGTTGCCTTGATCCGGTCGACGGTCTCGATGACGTTGGCGCCAGGCTGCTTGAACACCACCAGGAACACGCCGCGCTTCCCGTTGGCCCAGGCGGCTTGCTTGGCGTCTTCGGGCCCGGTGACCGCCTGGCCGATATCGCGGATTCGCAATGGGCCGCCGTTGCGGTAGGCGATGATGACGTCGTTCCAGTCCTTGGACTGGAGTAGCTGGTCATTGGCGTAGATGGTGTAGGCGCGTCTCTCGCCGTCGATATTGCCCTTGGGACTATCGACCGTCGTGATCGCGATTGCGCTGCGGACGTCCTCGAGCGACAGGCCTTTGGCGACCAGTTTCGCCGGGTCGATCTGCACACGGACCGACGGCTTCTGCTGGCCGCCGATGAAGACCTGCGCGACGCCGGAGATCTGGCTGATCTGCTGGGCGAGCTGGGCGTCAATCGCATCGCTGACGGTCGTCAGCGGCAACGTCTCGGATGTCGCGGACAATAGCAGGATCGGCGAATCCGCCGGATTGACCTTGCGATAGGTCGGCGGCGAGGGCAGGTTTTTCGGTAACTGGCCGCTCGCCGCGTTGATGGCGCCCTGCACGTCGTTGGCGGCGCCGTCGATGCTGCGATTGAGGTCGAACTGGATGGTGATCGAGGCCGTGCCCAGATAGCTCGTCGACGTCATCTGGGCGATGCCGGGGATCTGGGCGAATTGGCGTTCGAGCGGCTGGGCGACCGAGGAGGCCATCGTCTCCGGGCTGCCGCCTGGCAGGTTGGCGGTGATCTGGATGGTCGGGAAGTCGACCTGCGGCAGCGGCGCGACCGGCAGCAGCGGGTAAGCGACGAGGCCGACAAAAAGAATGCCGGCCATCAGCAGCGAGGTGCCGATGGGATAACGGATAAAAGGTGCCGAAATCCCGCCGTCGTTCATTCCTGTCGAACCTTGTTCTGGCCCGGATTCGAACTCGCGACCGCCGTAGAGACGAGGCTTCCGGGCTGCACCTTGAACTGACCGCCGGTGATCACTTGTTGTCCCGGGCTAAGTCCTTCATCGATCACCGAGCGTCCATCGATGGAATAGCTGACCTTGAGCTTGCGCAGTTCAGCCTTGTTCTCCTGATTGACCGTATAGGCGTAGAGACCGTTGGTTGAATGCTGGACCGCGTCGTCGGGGACCACCGTGGCGTCTTTCAGCGTCCGCACCAGAAGACGCGTCGAGACCGATTGGCCTGGCCACAACGCGTGGTCCTTGTTGTCGAACACCGCTTTCAGCCGAATAGTCCCGCTGGTCGTGTCGACCTGATTGTTGATGACGGCGAGCTTGCCTTCCGCGAGCGCCTTCTTGCCATCGGTGGTCAGCGCGATCACCTTGAGCGCGCCGGCCTTCTGACCCTCATTAATGTAGGGCAACTGGTCCTCGGGCGCAGTGAAGATCACCGTGATCGGCTCGATCTGGGCAATGGAGACGATCGCCGTCTGGCTGGAGGCATTGACGATATTGCCGATATCGACCTGGCGCAGACCCGCAACGCCGGTGATCGGCGACTTGACCTGGGTGTAGTCGAGCTGGGTCTGGGCATTGGAAATCGCGGCCTCGTCGGCCGCGATCTGCGCGGTGAGCTGGGCGACGGTGGAACGTTGGGTGTCAGTCTGCTGCCGGGTCGCGAATTCGCCGAGCTTGGTATAGCGCTGGAGGTCGAGATTGGCGTTGGCGAGATTCGCCTCGTCCTGCGCCTTCTTGGCCTTGGCCTGATCGAGCGCGGCCTGGAAGGGGCGGGGATCAATCTCGACCAGAAGGTCGCCCTGGTTGACGATCTGGCCCTCGGTGAAGGCGATCTTGTCGATCTGGCCATCCACGCGAGTCCGGACTTGTACGGTGTTGAAACCCTGAACCGTGCCGAGACCGGTCAGATAGACCGGAAAATCGGCCTGCTGGACTGGTGCGATGGTAACGGGAACTGCGACCGGTCGCGGCGGGCCTTTTTGCGCGGCCTGGGTCTTGGCGGCGTCGGGACCATAAAAGCGTTGCCAGCCGAAGTAGCCTGCCACGGCCACGGCTGCGATGAGGGAAAACCACAGAATCGGCCGCGACTTTTTCATATCGGCTTCGTATTGGCTCGCTTGCCCAAAAGGTTGAATAATGGGTCTTCGAAAGGGTTCCGGCGCGGAGCCTGTATAATACACGCCAAGTTCCAGTGTAAACAACACTGTCGCTTGAGAATCCTAAACAATCGGAAAGCTTTGCATCCGATCCGGGCGGCGTGCGCGTATCGTGAACAGCCGCTCCGTTGAGCAGCTTGTCGGGCAGTAGCATCGATCAACGTGCAAAGGTTTCGCCAGTCGCGCACCGCGTGCGCGATCCGCTGCGCCGATGCTGAAGGGGAGACCTTTCGGATGTGGCTGCGCCGCCCTCGCCAGAACGGTTCTAAATAGATCGCGCCGTGTTTCCGTTGTCAGCCCATGCGACGTCGTCCATATCACCGCCGCACAACGGGAGCGCATGATGGACGAGCTGAACGGCAAGCTGATCGCGTGTCAGATTCTGATCGCGGGCCTGATCGCGCGCGTCGCCAACGAACAGGGCGATCCCTTACGCTTCCTGACCGACTTTCGCGACGAGATCAAAGCCGTCGTGAAGGGCGTCAACATCGCCGGCATGGACGATACTGATCGCGTTCGTTCCGTCGCACAGCAAACGGTCGACGAATTGTTCTCGCTGATGAAGCCGCCGAGCAGTGATTGATGGGCTGCTACATGTAAGTGCCCAAGCGCAAGATGCGTATCGGCCTGCTGCATCACTTTGTCGCGCTAGTTTAGAGCAATATCAGACTCGAATTTTAGAATTGATTTGATCTGGAGGTATTCAAGCGGTTTCGTGCGCGCTTCGCATTGACCCAATTTTTTCCGATCGATAGCACCGCCCCATCGCTTGACGCACATGTTGCGCGTCAACGATCAGAAAATTGAAATTGGGGTGCATTGGAATGGGGCTGGTGGTAGCGCCGCGATCGCTGCGTTCGATCGCTGCGATCGATTCGGTTGGACACAAGTGTGATGGAAATTCCGGCAGGGCGGTTTCGACTGTTGCTGGCTTGATTGCAGCGGCATCGTTTTCGGGGGCGGCCGAAGCGCAGCAGTCGAATCTTCCCCCCGTCAGTGTCGATGCGCCCGTCGAGCGCCCGCGGCCTGCCGCATCGAAACCGTCGCCGGAGCAGGTTCGTGCGCGCAATGCGCTTCGCCGCGCGGCGCAGCGCCAGCAGGCGCAACAGGCCGCAGCCGCGCCGTCCCAGAGCGCAGGCGCGCCGGACCGCAATCCGTATGCCGATCCAGCAGCTCCCTACAAGGTCGATCACGTGCAGGCCTCGGGCAAGTTTCCCGAGCCGATGTTGAACACGCCGAAGACCATCACCGTGCTCAGCAAGGAAGTGCTGGAGGACAAGAACGCCACGACGCTGAAGGAGATCGGTCGCTCGACCGCCGGTGTGACGCTGGGCTCCGGCGAGGGTGGCAACGCGTTCGGCGACCGCTTCTTCATCCGCGGCTTCGATGCGCGCAACGACGTCTTCATCGACGGCATCCGCGATCCCGCCGTCAGCATCCGCGAGAACTTCTTCACCGAGCAGATCGAGATCCTGCGCGGGCCGGCTTCGTCCTACGCCGGACGCGGGACCGCGGGCGGCGCCATCAACATCGTGACCAAGCAGGCGGGTGACCAGAACTTCAAGCGGATGGATACCGAGTTCGGCACCGACATGACCAAGCGCGTTACGCTCGACGTCAACCAGGTGATCGACCCGACTTTCTCGGTCCGCACCGGTGGACTGTTCCAGGATGCCAACGTTGCCGGCCGCAATTACGTGACCGACGATCGTTGGGGCACCTTCGTCTCGACCAAGTACACCCCGACGAGCGATCTCAAGATCACGACGAATTACGTGCACACCGATCTCAGCGGTTTGCCGGATTTCGGGGTGCCTTACTACAAGCAGGGCAACGTGCCGGTCACCGAGGCCGGGATCCCGCGCCAGAACTGGTACGGCTTCGTCAACCGCGACTTCCAGACTGCGCGGCAGGACTTCGGCACCGCCACGGCCGAGTACAGGGTCAACGAGGCCGTCACCCTGACCAGCAAGGTGCGCGGCGAGCACTCGCTACTGAACTATATCGGCACGCTGCCGCAGAACCCGAATACGACCAACGTCAATCCGCTGCTCTGGACGACCACGGCCAGCGCGCAGAGCCGTTACCAGAACGTGGACGTGTGGGCCAACCAGAACGAGGCCACGTTCAAGCTCGACACCGGCGGGGTCAAGCACACCGCGGTGTTCGGCGTCGAATATACGAACGAGGACATCTCGATCGACCGTTACACCGGTCTCTCCTCGGAACTGTTCGGCGGCGGCTCAACGAGCAACGGCGCCGTCCAGAACGTCAATCTCTATTCCCCTCAGTACACTTATCTCTCTGGCTTCGGCACGCCGTCGCTGGTTGGAAACCCGACGCGTTATGGGGTCAACACCAGCAGCGTCTACGTCATGGACACCGCGAACTGGCAGGACACCATCATCGTCAATGGCGGTGTCCGCTATGATGGCTACAGCCAAAGCTCTTCGACAAACTCGGCTTATCTCAAGCAGAATGCCAATCTCGTCAATTACAACGTCGGCCTGGTCTACAAGCCGATGTCGATCGGCAGCATCTACGCGGCCTATGCGACCTCGGCCAATCCGTTCGGGTCGGAGCTTGACGCAACCGGCACCGATTACGGTGGCGTTCCGGCGAACACGGCCATTCTGCTCGGCCCCGAGCGCAACAAGGCGGCCGAAATCGGCACCAAATGGGAACTCGCCGACCGCCATCTGCTCGTGACGGGCGCACTGTTCCAAACCACCAAGGACAATGCGCGCGAGACCGTCAACAACCTGCTGACTTCGGGCGCGGCCTACAGAATCCAGGGCATCGACATCGAGGCCGAGGGCAAGATCACGGACCGCTGGAGCATCTTCGGCGGCCTGGTGCTGATGCAGTCGAAGGTCACGCAAAGCGGCATCGCCTCCAACATCGGCCTCCAGCTGGCCAACGTCGCCCACCAGTCGTTCAGCATGCTCACCAAGTACAAGCTCGACGATGGTTGGGAGCTCGGCGGGCAGGCGGTGTATCGCTCGAAGGTCTATGGCGGCACGTTTGCGGCCAACACCGGCAATGAGCTGCCGAGCTACTGGCGCTTCGACGCGTTCGTCGAGAAGAAGATCGACAAGAACTGGACGATGAAGCTCTACGCGCAGAACCTGACCAACAAGCTGTACTACGACACGCTCTATCGCAGCGCTGTACCGTTCGTGGCGGTCGCACCAGGCCGGGCGTTCTACGTCGTCACCTCGGCCAAGTTCTGAGGCTCCGATGGAGAGCAGCCTGACCCGCTCTCGTCGTTACGATATCCGCGGCCAGATGGTCGCGGATATCGCGCGGCCATCAACGATCGACCGATGCGAAGGAGAATTCGGCAGACATTTCGTGAGTCAATTTAGAACGCTTACAAGCTCCAATTTAGAATCGTTTCAAACTGAAGTTTAGAATCGTTTTGATCTGGATTGATTCAAAGATATCCCGGCCGTGATCGCGTTGACCCACTTTACTCCGCTCGATACCAACGCTGCGTCGCGTTGTCGCAAGGCGACACACTTGTCGCAAGGCGACACACTGCAGAAACAAAGTGGGGCGTAGGATGGGCACGGCAAGGGCTCCGCGGTCGTTGCGTTCGAACGCGGTACGGAAATCATTCGACGACAATCTCGAAGTCGCATCTGGCAAGACCGTCTCGGCGGTCGCAAGCCTGATCGCGGTCGCGTCGGTTTCGAGCGGCGCGCAGGCGCAGCAGTCGAACCTGCCGCCCGTGACCGTCGATGCGCCCGTCGAGCGTCCTCGCCCCGCTGCCTCAAAACCGTCGCCGGAGCAGGTCCGCGCGCGCACCGCGTTGCGGCGCGCGGCACAGCGTCAGCAGGCGGCGCAGGCACCAGTCGCTAACACACCCGCTCCCGCGGCGGACCGCAATCCGTATGCGGATCCGGCCGCACCCTACAAGGTCGATCACGTGCAGGCCGGGGGCAAATTCCCCGAGAAGCTGGTCGACACGCCGAAATCAGTAACGGTGCTTAGTAAGGAAGTGCTCGAGGACAAGAACGCCACCACGCTGAAGCAGGCCATCCTCAGCACTGCTGGCGTGACGCTGGGGACGGGCGAGGGTGGTAATGCCTTCGGCGATCGCTTCTTCATCCGCGGCTTCGACGCTCGCAATGACGTCTTCATCGATGGCGTGCGAGATTCCGGCGTCAGCGTGCGCGAAAACTTCTTCACGGAGCAGGTCGAAATCCTGCGCGGCCCAGGCTCGTCCTTCGCGGGTCGCGGCACCACGGGCGGCGCGATCAACATCGTGACCAAGCAGGCGACGACGGAGAAGAGCTTCTACAACATGGACACCACGTTTGGCACCGACCAGACCAAGCGTGTGGTGCTTGATGTCAACCAGGTGATCAGCCCGACCCTCGCGGTTCGCGCAGGCGGCCTGTTTCAGGATGCGGGCGTCGCCGGCCGCGACTACGTGAAGGACAATCGCGATGGCGCGTTTGTTGCCACGACCTGGAAGCCGGTGGATGCGGTCAAAATCACCGCCGGCTATATTCATACCGAACTGACCGGTCTCCCGGATTTCGGCGTGCCCTACTACCGGCCGAGCACGGCCAGCACTGCCGGCGGCCCTTTTCCGGATTTCGGCTCGAACCGCAACAACTGGTATGGCTTCGTCAATCGAGACTTCTATCGGGTTGGCCAGGACATCGGGACGCTCAATGCCGAAGTGCAGGTCACGCCCGATCTGTTGATCACCAACAAATTCCGGGATTCGCATTCCACCCAGAACTACATCGGAACGCTGCCTGAAGCGCCGGTCATCGCAACCCCGCTATCGGCCTCGACCCTCAGCGCCAATCCGCAGAGCCGCTACCAGGCCACGGACGTGATCGCCAATCAGACCGAGGCGACCTACAAGTTCAACGACGGCGCCGGCTTCAGGCACACTGCCCTTGCTGGCTTCGAATATGATCACGAGACGTCGTCGATCGACAAATATGTTGGCCTGAGCTCCGAAGCCCTTCCTGGAGGATTCACCGGGGCTGGGTCGTTGACCGGCGTGAGCGTTTTCAATCCGCAGTTCACGAACCTCCCCTTTGGAATACCAGGAGGTCTTTCAGGATTGCCAACGAACATCAAGATCGACACCAAGTCGGTCTACCTGCTGGATTCGGCGAACTACAATGATTTGCTGATCCTCAACGGTGGCGTCCGCTATGACGACTACAACATCAAGGTGAACGGTTACGGGACAGTCAACGGCGTCGCCAATGTCTTCGGTCAGCAACAGCAGGACTACGGGATGCCGAACTTCAACCTCGGCCTTACCCTGAAGCCATTGCCGAATGGAAGCGTCTATGCAGCTTACGCGACCTCATCTAATCCGGTGGGCGCGGAATTCGACGGGACGAGCGTCCAGTACGGCGGCCTCGCGCCGGTGCTCAACGGGGGCGTTCCTCAGATCTTCGGTCCGGAAAAGAACAAAGCCATCGAGCTCGGTACCAAGTGGGAGCTGTTCGATAGACACCTGTTGCTGACGGCTGCACTTTTCCAGACCGAGAAGGAGAATGCGCGCGAGTCCCGCAACGTCACCGCCGCTACTGCGACCGCAACCTGTCCCTATCCTGCCGGTACGACCGGGACCGTCTCCTGCATCACTGCCGGAGCAGCCTATCGCATCCGCGGCATCGACCTTGGCGTGGGTGGTAAGATCACCGACAAATGGAGCATTTTCGGCGGCCTTGTATTGATGCAGTCGGAGGTAACCAAGTCGCTGATCCCGCCGGCCAACACGACACTGTATACGACGAACGTCGGCTTGCCGCTCTCCAACGTCGCGCATCAGTCCTTCAGCATGCTCACCAAGTACCAGCTCACCGACATCTGGGAGCTGGGTGGCCAGGCCGTCTATCGCTCGAAGATCTATGGTGGCACGTTCCTCGCGGCCAACCAGGGTACATCGATCCCCAGCTACTGGCGTTTTGACGCGTTCGCGGAAGCCAAGATCAACAAGAACTGGCAGGTCAAGCTGTTCGTCAACAACATCTTCGACAAGCGCTACTACGACGCGCTGTACCAGAGCGCTGCGCCGTTCGTGCTGGAGGCACCAGGACGCGCCGCCTATCTGGTGCTATCGGCCCGTTACTGAGGAGACGACACGAGGTGCCATGCTGACATGCATAGAAGGCGTCCTGAGCAAGGATGATGTGGCGGATTTCCGCCGCATCATGGACGCCAGCGATTGGGAAGACGGGCGTTCCACCGCGGGTGCGCAGTCGGCGATGGTCAAGCGCAACGAGCAATTGCCGCCGGACAGCGAGGTCGCACGCAGGCTCGGCAACCGCGTCATCTCGGCGCTGACGGCGAACCCGCGCTTCCTGGCGGCTGCGATCCCGCTCCAGATCTTCCCGCCGCTGTTCAACCGCTATGCGGCGAGCAGTGGACACCATTTTGGTCTGCACGTCGACAATGCGATCCGCGGCGATCGCCTGACCGGCCTTCGCATCCGCACCGACCTGTCGGTCACGCTGTTCCTCTCCGAGCCGGAGGAATACGACGGTGGCGAACTCGTGATCGAGGACACCTACGGTTCGCACGAAGTTAAGTTGCCGGCCGGCGACTGCGTGCTGTATCCCTCGACCAGCCTGCATCTGGTCACGCCGGTGACGCGGGGCGCGCGGGTGGCGTCTTTTTTCTGGCTGCAGAGCATGGTACGGGATGATCAAGCCCGCAGCCTGATCTTTGACCTCGATACTGCCGTTCAGGCGCTGGCGCAGCGGCTTGGGCGCGACGACCCCGAAACGGTCAAATTGACGGGTATCTATCACAACCTCATTCGCTACTGGGCCGAAGTATGAAGATGACACCCTTCCGAGCAAGCTTTGCCGCAACCGTGATGATCGCGGTGATCGCGCTCGCAGTGCCTGTTTCGGCACAGCAACAGACGGCAACGCCGCCGGCCGCATCGCAGCCGGTCGGCGCTCCGGCGGCGCCATCAGCAGCCGCGCCTGCGGCGACGGTTGCCCCCGCGGGTGCCGCGTCCGATGCGGCGTCGGCCGATGCCGGCCGTGTGCTGAAATCGACCGCGCCTGTGATGAAGGAGCTGTCGCCCTGGGTGATGTTCATGTCGGCGGACATCATCGTGAAGGCGGTGATGATCGGGCTTGCCTTCGCGTCTCTCGTCACCTGGACCATCTTCATCGCGAAATCGATCGAGCTGACGCTGGCACAGGGCAGGCTGCGTTCGGCCCTGAAGAAGGTCGCCGACGCTCGCTCGCTGGCAGAGGCGCAGTTCGCGCTCGGTGCCAAGGAAGGCATCTTGCCGTCATTCCTTGCGGCCGCGCTGCGCGAGGCGCGGGCGTCAGCAGGAATCTCCAGCGACGCCGGCATCAAGGAACGCGCCGCCTCGAGCTTCGCCGAGATCGCCCGCGCGGAGTCGCGACGGATTCGGATCGGCATGGGCGTGCTTGCGACCATCGGCGCCACGTCGCCCTTCGTCGGCCTGTTCGGCACCGTCTGGGGCATCATGAACAGCTTCATCGGCATCTCGAAGTCGCAGACGACGAACCTTGCAGTCGTCGCGCCGGGCATCGCCGAAGCGCTGCTTGCGACTGCGATCGGCCTCGTCGCGGCGATCCCCGCCGTCATCATCTACAATCATTTCGCGCGCATGACGAAGGGCTATCTCGAGCTCGTCAGCCGCGCCTCGGGTGCGGCGGCGCGGCTGCTCTCGCGCGACCTCGACCGTAGCCATGGCAGCGTTCATTCGCGCGCAGCGGCGGAGTAGGCGATGGGAGCTTCGATCGCAGACAACGATCTCGACGATGATGCGGACTTTTCCGAGACGCATGAGATCAACGTCACGCCATTCATCGACGTCATGCTGGTGCTGCTGATCATCTTCATGGTCGCCGCGCCGCTGTCGACGGTTGACCTGCCTGTCGATTTGCCGACCTCCACCGCCACACCGCAGAAGAAGCCGGACAAGCCGACCTATGTCAGCATCAGGTCCGATTTGACGCTTGCGATCGGGGAGAACCCGGTCACGCGTGCCAACCTGGCCGCCTCGCTCGACGGCTTGTCGGACATGAGCAAGGACAAGTACGTCTTCCTGCGCGCCGATCGCACAGTGCCATATGGCGAACTGATGGGCGTGATGGAGCTGTTGCGTTCGGGTGGATACTCCAAGGTGAAGCTGGTGACGCTGGAAGGTGTCCCGGCTTCTCCGACATCTTCCGCGGCAGACCCTGCGAAGCCCTAGAGGCTCTTGTCATGTCCGATCTCGAGATCGAACCGAGACCATCCAGGCGGCTGTGGGTTTTGGCCGCAGTGGCGGCGCTCGCGCTGCATCTGGGAGGCGCGGCGCTGGCGCTCGCGCATTTGCAGACGGATGGTGGAGACGACGGTCTGGGTGTGGCCGGTGCGGAATTCGCCGTCGAAATGGCCTCGCCGGATGCTCCCGAGTCCGAGCTTCCACCCGGACCTGACAGCGAGGCCATGCAGGAACAGCGGGCGATACCCGAACAAAAGGCTGAGGTGAAGGAAACGGAGCTTCCCAAGGACCAGCACCAGGACGTCGACGATGCCGACCGGGTCGTCGCCGACAACAACGCGAAAAAGCCGGACGAGGAGAGTCAAAAGGTCGCGGCCGTCGAGACCCCGGCTGTCGAGGCATCGCCGCTGTCGGTCGCATCGGCGCGGCAGAAGCTCGATGACGCTGCGCGCGAGGCTGAGAAGGCCATGGCACCGGTGCTCGGCATCGGGAAGGACATCCTGAAGCTGACTGCCGACTGGAACCGCAAGATCAGTGCCCATTTCAAGCTGCACCAGGTCTACCCTGAGGGCAAGGAGCCGAAGTCGCAGAAGGTCAAGGTGACTCTCGTCCTCAACCGCAAAGGCAACGTGCTTTCGGTCGACGTGGTGGAGTCCTCTGGCGACGCAGCCTTCGATGCGGCGGCGGTCTCGATGATCCGTCGCTCGGATCCCGTGCCGCAACCGCCGGCCGGACTGACGGATGAAAAGTTCGAGCGGACGCTCGACGTGACCTTCCCGCCGCGAGAGACGAAGAAGAAGTCGGCTCAGCGCCAGTAGTAGCGGATCGCGACGTAGACCACGACCAGGCAGGCGAAGATCAGCGCCACCGGAAGCGGCCGCTTCTCGGTTCCGCCGAACGCGGTCACCCCGAACGTGCCGGCTTTCTTCGGCTTGGGCGACGGGCGGCGGAAGGCGGTAACATTGTCCTTCACGGGCTCGCTGGCCCGGGGACGAACATCGGGCGGCGTACCGGCGCCGCCCATTTCGGCATAGTAGGCCTTGTAGACCGAGGCGATGGTCGCCTCGGTGGCGTCGTCCTCGCTCGTCTGCTCCAAGAGCTTCTTATAGCTCGCCAGGAACTCCTGGGCCTCTGGAGGCAGCGCGGACAACCCGTTGAGCTTGGCCATCATCTTCCAGGTGGCGAAATCGGCGCGGGCGCGGGTGTCGGCTCGGCGCGCGATCAGCATGTCGGCAGCTTTGACCAAGTTGGCCTCGGGCCCTTCGGGTTCTCTGGGTTCGTCCTGGTTCAACTACGCGTTGCCGGTCAGGAAGAGAACGGCCTTAATCACATATCCGGTCAACGTTCGCAGTATTGCCGAGATAACATCAAGATTTAGACCGAACTGCGAACCCGCAAGGGGGAGCAGGATCAGGATGGCGATCAGGATCAGCATCCCGAACGGCTCGAGCCGGGCCAGCGGCAGGGCGAGGGGCCGAGGCAACAGGCCGACCGCGACCCGCCCGCCGTCGAGCGGCGGTATCGGCATCATGTTGAAGACGGCCAGCACCGCGTTGATCAGAAGCGAATTCCTCAGGTTGTCGAATATCCATTGCGCCGAGCTTGCCGGCGCAAGAGGCAGGGCGTGGAGTGCCAGGGCCGCCAGCAGAGCCAGCAGGATGTTGGTCGCGGGGCCGGCCAGCGCCACCCAGACCATGTCGAGCTTCGGGTTGTTGAGCTTGCGGAAGTTCACCGGCACCGGCTTGGCATAGCCGAACAGGAACGGCGAATGCGCAAACAGCAGCATCGCCGGCAGGATCAGGGTGCCGAACGGATCGATATGCCGGAGCGGGTTGAAGCTGACCCGGCCGAGCTGCCAGGCGGTATCGTCGCCGAGACGGTGCGCCACGAAGCCGTGCGCGGCCTCGTGGAAGGTGATGGCGATCAGCAGCGGCAGCACCCAGACGGAGAGGTCGTAGAGGGAGACGTTCAAGCGGTTGCCCCGGTTCGTGCCCGATATGGCCGAACTATCACGATTCATCGTCCCGGCGAAGACGGGCGCCGTTCGGCCCCATCAGGACGGGATGGTGGTCGGATATTGCGGCAGGCCGTCGCCGAACGTCAGCCAGTTGAGCTTTTCCCGTACCCAGATGTGCTCGGTGGGCACGAAGGCGTTACGGTCGTCGAAAGTCGCCAGCGCAACGCCCGCCGCCGAGCCGTCACGCCGCCACGAGAAGAGTCGCGTGCCGCATTGCTTGCAGAAGACGCGATCGATGCGCTCCGATGTTGGAAAACGGCCGGTCTCGCCTTCGACGGTCAGCGCAGCCTGCGGAAAGAGCGCGCGGGCGAAGAAGGGCGAGCCCATGGCCTTTTGGCAGTTGCGGCAATGGCAGACGCGGACGTTGAGCGGATCGCCCTCCGCCTTGAACCGCACCGCACCACAGAGGCATCCGCCTTCCCTGATCATGACGCCCTCAATAGGTGGCGCGGCCGCCGGAGATATCGAACACCGCGCCGGTCGAAAACCCGCAGTCTTCCGATGCAAGCCAGGCCACCATCGCAGCGAGCTCCTCCACCAGGACGAAGCGGCCCTTCGGGATCTTCGACAGCATGAAATCGATGTGCTGCTGCGTCAGCTGGTCGAAGATGGCGGTCTTCGCGGCCGCCGGCGTCACGGCGTTCACCAGGATGTCGTGCGCGGCAAGCTCCTTGCCGAGCGACTTCGTCAGCGCGATCAGGCCGGCCTTGGAGGCCGAGTAGTGCGCCGCGTTCGGATTGCCCTCCTTGCCGGCGATCGAGGCGATGTTCACGATGCGCCCATATTTCTGCTTGAGCATCGTCGGCACGATCGCCTTGCAGCAGATGAAGGGGCCGTCGAGGTTGATGCGCAGCACCTTGCGCCATTCCTCGAGATCGGTCTCCCAGACCGTCTTGTTGATGCCGGCGATGCCGGCATTGTTGACGAGGATGTCGATCCTGCCGAAGGCGGCGAGGGTCGCATCGCGGGCCTGGTCGACCGCGGCCGCGTCGGCGACGTCGACCTTGAAGACGCGAACGTCGCCGCCGATTTCCTTGGCGGTCTTCTCGGCCAGGGCCGCGTCAAAATCCCAGATCGCGACCTTGGCGCCGGATGCGACGAAACGCTCGGTGATGGCGCGGCCAAAACCCTGCGCTCCGCCCGTGACGATCGCGCAGCGGCCGTTGAGGTCGATCTTGTTCATGCAAGAATTCCTTCCTCTCGTGACGAGGATCAATCAGAGCATGAAGCCGCCGTCGACGACGAGGTCGACGCCGGTGGTGAACGCGCTTTCGTCGCTGCCAAGATAGACTGCCATGGCCGCGATTTCCTCAGCGGTGCCGAGCCGGCCCATCTTCTGGCGGGCGATGAACATCTCCTTGCCCTGTGGGCCAACGGCGGCGGCGCGGTCGAGCATCGAGGGCGTCTCGACGGTGCCGGGGCAAATGCTGTTGCAGCGGATTCCTTGCGTGATGAAGTCGAGCGCAACCGCGCGCGTCAGCAACGACACCGCCGCCTTGGACGCGCTGTAGACATAACGATTGGCCGGCGGCCTCAGCGCCGCGCAAGACGAGATGTTGACGATGCTGCCGCCGCCGCCCGCAAGCATCGCCGGCAGAAACGCCTTGATCGTCCGGTGCATGGATTTGACGTTGAGGTCGAACGAGAAATCCCAGTCCTCTTCCGAACAGTCCAAAATCGTCCCGTTATGCACGAAACCTGCCGCATTGAGCAGGATGTCGATTTTGCCGATGCGCTTGGCGAAGGCGTTGACGTCGGCGGTGTTGCGAACGTCGAGCTTTGCCGTCTCGGCGACGCCGTCCTTGCTTAAGGTGGCGATGCCGCCTTCATTGATGTCGGTGGCGATGACGGTTGCGCCTTCACGCGCGAATGCTGTTGCACATGCGCGCCCGATGCCTGCCGCTGCGGCGGTGACAACAGCGCGCTTCCCCTTGAGGCGGTCTGCCATTTTGTTTTTCTCCTCACCTTCAACTTGTCTATCGGCTCGTCATTGCGAGGGAGCTCGTGACAAGATTGCGTAGCAATTTTGCACTGTAGCGACGAAGCAATCCGGTCTGCCGCCCTGAGGATTCTGGATTGCTTCGCTGCGCTCGCAATGACGGAGGCTAGTGGTTATCCCGCGCCACGCCGAACGTGCCGGCGACGTTCTGGTAGCGCGTGGCGAGCTCCATGCAGGCGCCGGTCGACTGCTGGCCGACGGTGTTGCGATAGATCTCCTGCCACGGCGTCTGGTTCGGCGGATGCTTGAAGCCGCCATTGGCCTTCAGCTCGGCATGGCGCTTCTTAACTTCCTCATCCGAAATCAGGATGTTGGCGCTCCCCTTGTTGAGGTCGATGCGCACCTTGTCGCCGGTCCTCAGGATCGCGAGGCCGCCGTCTGCGGCCGCTTCCGGCGAAGCGTTGAGGATCGAGGGCGATCCCGACGTGCCGGACTGCCGGCCATCGCCGATGCAGGGCAGGGAATGGATGCCGCGTTTGATCAGCGCCGCCGGCGGCTGCATGTTCACGACTTCCGCGCCGCCGGGATAGCCGATCGGTCCGGTGCCGCGGATGAACAACACGCAGCGCTCGTCGATGTCGAGCGAGGGATCGTCGATCCGCTCGTGATAGTCCTCCGGTCCCTCGAACACGATGGCGCGTCCCTCGAACGCGTTCAGGTCCTTCGGGTTGCTGAGGTAGCGATCACGGAACTCCTTGGAGATCACAGAGGTCTTCATGATCGCGGAATCGAAAAGATTGCCGCGCAGCACCAGGAAGCCGGCGTCCTTCACCATGGGCTTGTCGTAGGCCCAGATCACGTCCTGATCGGGCTTCGGTGCATTGGCGCAGTTCTCGCCGATGCCGCGGCCGTTGACGGTGAGCGCGTCCTCGTGGATGCGCTTGTGCTTCATCAGCTCGCGCACCACGGTGGGCACGCCGCCGGAGCGATGGAATTCTTCGCCGAGATAGAAGCCGGCCGGCTGCAGGTTCACCAGCAGCGGCACGTCGTGGCCGTACTTCTGCCAGTCGTCGATCGAGAGTTCGACGCCGATGTGGCGGGCGAGTGCGTTGATGTGGATCGGCGCATTGGTCGAGCCGCCGATCGCCGAATTCACCACGATGCAGTTCTCGAACGCCTTGCGGGTCAGGAAGTCGGAGGGTTTCAGATCCTCCCAGACCATCTCGACGATGCGCTTGCCCGTCTCGTAGGCGATCTGGCCGCGCTCGCGATAGGGCGCCGGGATCGCCGCGCAGCCCGGCAGCGAGAAGCCGAGTGCCTCGGCGAGCGAATTCATCGTCGAGGCCGTGCCCATGGTGTTGCAATGGCCGACCGAGGGCGCGGACGAGGCGACGATCTCCATGAACTCTTCGTAGTCGATCTCGCCGGCGGCAAGACGTTCGCGCGACTTCCAGACGATGGTGCCCGAGCCGGTGCGCTCGCCGTCATGCCAGCCGTTCAGCATCGGGCCGCCCGACAGCACGATCGCCGGCAGGTTGACGGTCGCCGCCGCCATCATGCAGGCAGGCGTCGTCTTGTCGCAGCCGGTAGTCAGAACCACGCCGTCGAGGGGATAGCCATACAGCACCTCGACGAGGCCGAGATAGGCGAGGTTGCGGTCGAGCGCCGCGGTCGGCCGCTTGCCGGTTTCCTGGATCGGATGGGTCGGAAACTCCAGCGCGATGCCGCCGGCCATGCGAATGCCTTCGCGGACGCGGTGCGCGAGCTCGATGTGGTGGCGGTTGCAGGGGGAGAGGTCGTTGCCGGTCTGGGCGATGCCGATGATCGGCTTGCCGGACTGAAGTTCCTCGCGGGTGAGGCCGAAATTCAGATAGCGCTCCATATAGAGCGCGGTCATGCCGGGATTATGCGGGTTGTCGAACCATTCCTGGGAGCGAAGGCGCCGGCGGCTGCCATTGGTTGCGGGTGCATGCCCGTTGGTTGGTTTTTTTGTCATTGATATCTCCTAGAATGCGAACGCACAGGCGTCGGTCTGTCGTGTCGGCTTGTGCGATGCCCGACAGCGCAAGGCTGCATTCCGCAGCTCGCCTGGCGGTCGTTTCCTCACAAGTGCGATACTAGCCATGGGTCCTTGGTAACGCTATCATTTTGTTCGACCCGCCACCATTCCCGAAAGTGCGGGCTGGCTGGCGGCGCGCTGCGCCAGCGAGCTTTGCCGCTCGATCACCTTGAAACCGAGATCGAGCACCGGCTGTTCCGGGCGGCGGCCTTCGATGGCTTCGATCAGCATCGTTGCGGCAGCCCGGCCCATCTCGTAGCGGTTGGTCCGCACACTGGTGAGGGTTGGGACCGCGCTCGCCATGAATTCAAGGTCGTTGAAGCCGATGATGGCGATCTGATCAGGGACAGTGATCTCCCGGCGCCGGCATTCGAAGAGCACGCCGAGTGCGATGTCGTCATTGGCGCAGAACACCGCATCGATGTTCGGCTCCCGCGCGAGCAGGTCGGCAAACAGCGTTCCCCCCAGCGTCACCGAGGTCGGCGTCGCCGTCGTGACGACGAGGCGCTGGTCGAACAGCCCGGCGTCCTTCGTCGCCGAGACATAGCCGTCAAGCCGCCGCTGCACCCGCGGATCCATCCGCGCCCCGACGAAGCCGACCCGGCGGCAACCTTGCGCAAACAGGTGCGCGACCGCCGCGCGTGCCGCATCATAGTGCGAAAAGCCGATCATCATGTCGACGGGGGCGGGCCCGAGCTCCATGATCTGCACGATCGGGCAATCGGCCGCCTCCAGCATCGCACGCGATTCGGCTGTCTGGTCGATGCCGGTGACGATCAGCCCGGCCGGTTTCTGCGCCAGGAACAGGCGGAGCAGCTTCTCCTCCTGAAGGATGCTGTAGCGCGTGTTGGAGAGCTGGATCGAGTAGCGGCTGCCTTCGGACGCGTCGTAGATGCCGCGCAGCACGTCGGAGAACACGTTGTTGGTGAGGGAGGGGATCAGAACGGCAATCACCTCCGTGCGCTGCGAGGCCAGTGCACGTGCCGCGAGATTGGGCACATAGCCAAGCTCACGTGCGGCGCTCTCGACTCGCGCCCGCTTGGCAACCGACAGCGCCTCCGGATTCCTGAAAAAGCGGGACGCGGTGATCGGGCTCACTCCGGCGAGCTCGGCGACCTCCGCCAGCCGGATCTTGCCCGATTTGGTGCGTTTTCGTCCCATTTGTTGCTCATAGCACAGCCCTTCCTGCAAACAAAGGAACGTTGACAGCGCTACCAGCTCCGACTAACCAAAGACAAATTGCCAAAATGGCGCAAACTGCGGACAATGCTGCCTGTACAATGGGGCCTCGTTGGGTGGGGCCTCAGAAGAAAAGGCGGTAGCGGTGCTCGATGGGCGCTGCGGACCAGTGAGGAGGGAGCTAGATGTCGTCTGTGCACATCCGCGACGTGCGGAAATCGTTCGGCAATTTTGAAGTCCTGCACGGCGTGACGATTCCGATCGAGGACGGTCAATTCGTCGTTCTGGTTGGCCCCTCCGGTTGCGGCAAGTCGACGCTGCTGCGCATGCTCGCAGGGCTCGAGAACATCACCTCAGGCACGATCTCGATCGGTGAGCGCGTCGTCAACAATGTCCAGCCCAAGGAGCGGGACATTGCGATGGTGTTCCAGAACTACGCGCTCTATCCGCACATGACCGTCGCCGACAACATGGGCTTCTCGCTCAAGCTGCGCAGCGCAGGCTCTGACGAGATCAACAAGCGCGTCAAGCGCGCCGCCGAGATCCTCGCGCTCACGCCGCTGCTCGATCGCTATCCCCGCCAGCTCTCCGGCGGCCAGCGCCAGCGCGTCGCCATGGGCCGCGCCATCGTGCGCGATCCGCAGGTGTTCCTGTTCGACGAGCCCTTGTCGAACCTCGATGCCAAGCTGCGCGTCGCGATGCGCACCGAGATCAAGGAGCTGCACCAGCGGCTCAAGACCACGACCGTCTACGTCACCCACGACCAGATCGAGGCCATGACCATGGCCGACAAGATCGTCGTCATGCATGACGGCATCGTCGAGCAGATGGGTACGCCGCTCGAGCTCTACGACAAGCCCGAAAATCAGTTCGTCGCGGGCTTCATCGGCTCGCCGGCGATGAACTTCCTCAAGGGCCATGTGCGCTCGAACGGGGTGGCGACCTTCGAGGGACCGAACGGCGTCAAGTTGCCGCTCAAGACCGCGCCGACCGCGTCCGACGGACAGCCCGCGGTCTATGGCGTGCGGCCCGAGCATTTCACGATCGCCGACGACGGGGCGGAAGCCGAGATCGTCGTCGTCGAGCCGACGGGCTCGGAGACGCAGGTGTTCGCAAAGCTCGGCGGCGAGCAGGTTGTCGCCGTGTTCCGCGAGCGGCACCAGTTCAATCCTGGTGACAAGGTCCGGCTGAAGCCGGATCCGTCGCTGGTTCATCTGTTCGACGAGGGGACAGGAAAACGGCTGAACGCGTGAGACAGACTTCAACAAACTAAAAAAAGTTTCATTGGGAGGACGACATGCAAGACTTTACCCGCCGGGCATTGCTTCAAGGCGGAACGGCACTGGCTGCAACCGGCGCACTGACGGGACCTGCACTGTTCGAATTCGCGAAAGCCTGGGCGGCGGACTCGCCGTGGAAGGCCGAGCCGGGCGCCAAGCTGACCGTGATGCGCTGGAAGCGCTTCGTGCCGGCGGAAGACGATGCATTCAACGCGATGGTCGCGGCGTTCAAGGCGGCGACCGGCACCGAAATGAACGTGTTCAGCGAGTCCTTTGAGGACGTGCAGCCGAAGGCATCCGTTGCGGCCAATACCGGCTCGGGTCTCGATCTAGCCTGGGGCCTCCACACGCTGCCCCAACTCTTCCCGACCAAAGTGCTGAAGATGAACGACGTCGCCGATTACCTCGGCAAGAAGTATGGTGGCTGGACGGATGCGGCGGCCAAGACCTGCAAGCTTGGCGACGACTGGCTGGGCATTCCGGTGGCGACCAACGGCGGGTACATGACCTACCGCAAGTCGGCGACCGACAAGGCGGGCTTCAAGGAGTTTCCGAAGGACTTCCCCGGCTTCCTCGAGATGTGCAAGGCGCTCAAGGCGAACAACACGCCCGCGGGCTACGCGCTCGGGCATGCCAGCGGTGACGCCAATGGTTGGTTGCACTGGGTGCTGTGGGGACACGGCGCCTACACCGTCGACCAGAACGACAAGATCGTCATCAATTCGCCCGAGACCATGAAGGCACTGGAGTATTGCAAGGCGCTCTCCGAGACCTTCATCCCCGGGACCCCATCCTGGAACGACTCCTCCAACAACAAGGCGTACCTGGCCGGCGAGCTTTATTGTACCCTCAACGGCATTTCGATCTATGTCGCGGCCAAGACCGACCCCACCAAGAAGGAACTCGCCGAAGACACCTATCACGCGCTGCACCCCGTCGGGCCCATCGGCAAGCCGACCGAATTGCAGCTCGCTCTGCCGATCCTCGCCTTCAACTTCACCAAATACCCGAACGCGGCGAAGGCGTTCATTGCCTTCATGCTGGAGAAGGAAAACTACGAGAAGTGGCTGGATGGGGCGCAGGGTTACCTGACGCAGACTCTGAATGCGTATGAAAACGCGCCGGTCTGGACGGCCGATCCAAAGAACGCCGTGTTCGCGCAGGCATCCAAGCGAACCTTGCCGGCGTCCGGCATCGGTACGGTGGGCGAGAAGGCGGCAACCGCAATCGCCGACTTCATCGTCGTTGACATGTTTGCCAACTACTGCACCGGCACGAAGGACGCAAAGGGTGCGATTGCGGAAGCCGAACGGCAATTGAAGCGCATCTATCGCTGATGATCTCGACGCGGGCGGCTGTCTGGCCGCCCGCTCTTCGCACTCTGATCAGGGATATCGGGCATGGCTGATGTCGTAGTTGCTTCCCAAGCCAAGCCTCAGTTTCGCGAGGCCAGCGCCTGGGACCTGCTCAAGCACAATCGCAATTGGCTCGGCTTCTGGTTCATGGTGCCGGCCATGGCCTTCCTGATCTTCTTCCTGGCCTATCCGCTGGGGCTCGGCATCTGGCTGTCCTTCACCGACACCCGCATCGGCCGAGTCGGGCAATTCATCGGTATCGAGAATTATCAGTGGCTGTGGGACGACTCGATCTTCTGGCTGTCGGTGACCAACACGCTGCTGTACACGTTCGTGGCCAGCGCCTTCAAATTCGCGATCGGGCTCTATCTCGCGCTTCTCCTGAATGAGAATATGCCGTTCAAGGCGATGCTGCGGGCACTCGTCCTGATCCCGTTCATCGTGCCGACCGTGCTCTCGGCGCTCGCGTTCTGGTGGATCTTCGATTCCCAGTTCTCGATCATTTCGTGGTCGCTGAAGAATCTCGGGCTGATCAGCCAGAACATCAATTTCCTCGGCGATACGACCTGGGCGCGGATCTGCGTGATCTTTGCAAACATCTGGCGCGGCGTGCCGTTCGTGGCGATCACGCTGCTCGCCGGCCTGCAGACGGTGTCGCCCTCGCTCTACGAAGCCGCAACGCTGGACGGCGCAACGCGCTGGCAGAATTTCCGATACATTACCTATCCGCTGCTGACGCCGATCATCGCGGTCGTGATGACCTTCTCGGTGCTGTTCACCTTCACCGACTTCCAGTTGATCTGGGCGATGACCCGCGGCGGCCCGGTCAATGCCACCCATCTGATGGCGACGCTGTCGTATCAGCGCGCGATCATCGCTGGGCAGCTCGGCGAGGGCGCGGCGATCTCCAGTGCGATGATTCCATTCTTGCTTGCCGCAATCATGATCTCCTGGTTCGGCCTGCAGCGTAGGAAGTGGCAACAGGGAGAGAGCAATGACTGATCTTCCTGCATCGAAAGTCGATCTCAAGACGGTGCTGTCAACGCCGGCGCGCGCCGATCACAGCGAAGGCATGAGCTATCTCCAGTCGGTGCCGCGGCGGATCGTGACGCTGTATCTGCCGCTCACGATCATCGTCGTGGTCCTGCTGTTTCCGTTCTACTGGATGGCGCTGACCTCGGTGAAGCCGGACGAGCAGTTGCTCGATCTCGACAAGTACAACCCGTTCTGGACCTGGAATCCAACCTTCAAGCACTTCCACAAGCTGCTGTTCGAGAGCTACTACCCACACTGGCTCTGGAACACGATGTACGTGGCGGTCTGCGCCACCGTGCTCTCGATCATCGCATCGGTGCTGGCGGCCTATGCCATCGTGCGCTTGCGCTACAAGGGCGCCAATCTCGTCGGCGGCCTGATCTTCCTCGCCTACCTGGTGCCGCCGTCGATCCTGTTCATCCCACTGGCCACCGTCGTGTTCCAGTACGGCCTGTTCGACTCGCCGTTGGCGTTGATCCTGACCTATCCGACCATCCTGATCCCGTTCTCGACCTGGCTGTTGATGGGCTATTTCAAGACCATCCCGTTCGAGCTCGAGGAATGCGCGCTGATCGATGGGGCGAGCCGCTGGCAGATCCTGATCAAGATCGTGCTGCCGCTGGCAATTCCCGGCCTGATCTCGGCCTTCATCTTCTGCTTCACGCTGTGCTGGAACGAGTTCATCTACGCGCTGACCTTCCTGCAATCGACCAGCAACAAGACGGTGCCGGTCGCGATCGTCAACGAGTTCGTGGACGGCGACATCTACCGCTGGGGGTCGTTGATGGCGGGGGCGCTCGCAGGGTCGCTGCCGCTGGTTATCCTTTACGCCTTCTTCGTGGAGCATTATGTGTCGGCGATGACCGGCGCGGTGAAGGAATGATTGCGGGCCCGCCGTAGGAACGCGTCCGAACGGGCGCGTTGAAGATCAATAAGAAGGAGTAGGCTCTTGCACATTCTGGTTCTCGGCGCCGCCGGCATGGTCGGCCGCAAATTGTGCGAACGGCTGCTACGCGACGGCCGGCTCGGCAAAAGCGACATCACCAAGCTGACCATGCATGACGTGGTCGAGCCGAAGAAGCCCGAGAAGGCCGGCTTTGCTGTCGAGACGGTGTCCGGCGATTTTGCCGTTCCCGGAGCCGCCGAGAAGCTGGTCGCGGGGCGCCCCGACGTGATCTTCCATCTGGCCGCCATCGTCTCCGGCGAGGCCGAACTCGATTTCGACAAGGGCTATCGCATCAACCTCGACGGCACGCGGATGCTGCTCGACGCCATCCGCCTCGCAGGCGGCGGCTACAAGCCGCGGGTGGTCTTCACCTCCTCGATCGCGGTATTCGGCGCGCCGTTCCCGGATGCGATCGGCGACGAGTTCTTCCACACGCCGCTGCTCAGCTACGGCACCCAGAAGGCGATCGGCGAGCTGCTGCTCGCCGACTATTCCCGCCGCGGCTTCCTCGATGGCATCGGCATCCGTCTGCCGACCATCTGCATCCGCCCCGGCCTGCCCAACAAAGCGGCATCCGGCTTCTTCTCCAACATCCTGCGCGAGCCGCTGGCCGGCAAGGAAGCGATCCTGCCGGTTTCCGAGGACGTCCGCCACTGGCACGCGACGCCACGCTCCGCGGTCGGCTTCTTGCTCCATGCCGGCACAATGGACCTCGCTGCGGTCGGCCCGCGCCGCAATCTCACCATGCCCGGCCTGTCGGCGACCGTCGGCGAGCAGATTGCGGCCTTGAAGCGGGTCGCGGGCGAGAAGGTCGCCGCGCGCATCAAGCGGGAGCCGGATCCCTTCATCGTGGGCATCGTCGGCGGCTGGCCGCGCAATTTCGACGCGCGTCGCTCGCGCGAGCTCGGCTTCACGACCGCCGAGAAGAGCTTCGATGATATCATCCGCATTCACATCGAAGACGAGCTCGGCGGCAATTTCGTCGCCTGACGCAACCGGTGAACAGTGTGGGTCGAGTAATGGCGAGCGTTGCTTGCATCGGTGAATGCATGGTCGAGCTCCGGCAGGCCCAGGGAGGCGGACAGTCCGGCGGCCAGGGGCAGGGCGGCGGACTCTACGCGCGCGGCTTCGGCGGCGACACCCTCAACACCGCCGTCTATCTCGCGCGGCTCGAGGTCAAGGTCGACTATCTCACCGCGCTCGGCGATGACGCGCTGAGTGACGAGATGGTGACGGCCTGGGCTGCCGAGGGCGTCGGCACCAGGCGCGTCATGCGTCTGTCCGGCAAGCTGCCCGGTCTCTACATGATCCAGCTTGATGCCAAGGGCGAGCGGCAGTTCTTTCACTGGCGCGACAGCGCGGCCGCGCGCCGGCTGATGGATCTGCCGGAGACGGACGAGCTCCTCAACTCGCTGATGAGCTATGACATCGTCTATCTCTCCGCGATCACGCTCTCGATCTACGATCAGGCCGGGCGCGAGCGTCTGTTCGCGGCGATCAAGCGCGCGCGCCTGCTCGGCACCCGCTTCGTATTCGATACCAATTTTCGCGCCCGCGCCTGGCCCGATCGCGACGTCGCCCGCGCGGTGTTTGCCGCCGCATTCGAGGCCGCCGACATCGTGCTCACCTCGACGGAGGACCTGCTCGCGCTGTATCCCGGCGAGAGCCATGCCGAGCTGATGGCGCGCATCCCCACTCCCGAGCTGGTGTTCCGTCTCGCCGAACCCGTCAGCCTGCTGCGCTTTCCGGGCGGCACAAGCGAGGTGCGTGCCGAGCCGCTGACCAAGCCGGTGATCGACACCACCGCGGCCGGCGACAGCTTTGCTGCGGCTTACATTGCCGCAAGGCTCGCAGGTTCCGATCCGGTCGAGGCCGCGCAGGCCGGCCATCGCCTCGCGAGCCTCGTGATCTGCTATCCCGGTGCCATCATTCCGGCCTATGCCATGCCGCCGAAGAAGCGGCCCCGGCCGACGACCTCACGCCAAGCGACAAAGTGAAAATCGAAACGCAATGACCACGACTGCCAAACAGGAAAAGCTCGCCGCGCTGTTCAAGGCCGCGACCGTCATCCCCGTCCTCACCATCGAGCGTGTCGAGGATGCCGTGCCCCTGGCGCGCGCTCTCGTTGCGGGTGGCGTCAAGACGCTGGAGGTGACGCTGCGCACCTCCGTGGCGATCGAGGCCGCGAAAGCGATGATATCGGAGGTGCCGGAGGCGATCGTCGGCATTGGCACCATCCTCAACCCGGCCGACCTCGCGCGAGCCGAGAAACTCGGCGTCAAGTTCGGCATCAGCCCGGGCGGCACGCCCGATCTTTTGAAGGCTGCCGCCGACAGCGCGTTGCCCTTTGCGCCGGGAATAGCGACCGCGTCCGAGCTGATGCAGGCCCTGGCGTTCGGCTTCGATCTCGCAAAATTCTTCCCCGCGGAGCAGGCCGGCGGCATCAAGGGCCTGCGTGCGCTGGGCGGTCCGTTCCCCAATGCGCGCTTTTGCCCCACCGGCGGCGTTGGCGAGGCCAATGCGGCGACCTGGCTCGCCGAGCCCAACGTGCTTGCGGTCGGCGGTTCCTGGCTATGCCCGGCGGCGGAGATCAGGGCCGGGAACTGGGCCGGCATAACTGCCATCTGCCAGCGAACCCTCAAAGGCCTCAAAGCCGCGTGAAGTCTTGATGAACTCTTGGGCCCGATGGGCTAAGAATCGGGCAAGGGAAGACAAGAGAAGATCTGAGGAGAGTGACCATGACCGCCAGCATCGTCGGATGGGCACATACGCCGTTCGGTAAGTTCGACACCGAGACCGTCGAAAGCCTCGTCACGCGCGTCGCCAATGAGGCGATTGTGGATGCCGGCATCTCGGCTAGCGACGTCGATGAGATCGTGCTCGGTCATTTCAACGCCGGCTTCTCGCCGCAGGATTTTACCGCCTCGCTGGTGCTCCAGGCTGATCCGCACCTGCGCTTCAAGCCGGCGACCCGCGTCGAGAACGCCTGCGCCACCGGTTCGGCCGCCGTGCATCAGGGCCTGCGCGCGATCGCGGCCGGTGCTGCCAGGATCGTGCTGGTCGTCGGCGTCGAGCAGATGACGCGCACGCCGGGTCCGGAGATCGGCAAGAATCTGCTCAAAGCCTCTTACCTGCCGGAAGACGGCGACACCGTCGGCGGCTTCGCCGGCGTGTTCGGCAAGATCGCCAGCTCGTATTTCCAGAAGTACGGCGACCAGTCGGATGCGCTGGCGCTGATCGCGGCCAAGAACCACAAGAACGGCGTCGCCAACCCCTTCGCCCAGATGCGCAAGGATTTTGGCTTCGAGTTCTGCCGCGCCGAGAGCGAGAAGAACCCTTGCGTCGCCGGCCCGCTGAAGCGCACCGACTGCTCGCTGGTCTCCGACGGCGCCGCGGCGCTGGTGCTGGCTGATGCCGAGACCGCCAAGGGCATGGGCAAGTCGATCGGCTTCCGCGCCACCGCGCACGCCCAGGACTTCCTGCCGATGAGCAAGCGCGACATTCTCCAGTTCGAAGGCTGCACTGTTGCCTGGCAGCGCGCGCTGGAGAAGGCGCGCGTGTCGCTCGCCGACCTCTCCTTCGTCGAGACCCACGACTGCTTCACGGTCGCCGAGCTGATCGAATATGAAGCAATGGGCCTGACGCCGAAGGGGCAGGGCGCCCGCGCCATCAAGGAGGGCTGGACGCTGAAGGACGGCAAGCTGCCGGTCAATCCGTCCGGCGGGCTGAAGGCGAAGGGCCACCCGATCGGCGCCACCGGCGTCTCCATGCATGTGATGACCGCGATGCAGCTTGCCGGGCAAGCGCCCGAGGGCATGCAGATCAAGAACGCCAGGCTCGGCGGCATCTTCAACATGGGCGGCGCTGCCGTTGCCAACTACGTTTCCGTCCTGGAGCCGTTGAAGTAACCCGCAAGGGTGGGCAAAGGCGCGAATGCGCCGCACCCACCCTTCCTTGCGCTATGTCAAGGTAGCCACGTTTCGCTTCGCTCACCCTCCTGCTCTTGATTGATTTCCGGGGAATGCATCATGAGCAATGACAGCTCGCTATCACTAGACGAACTCAACGATCGTATCGCGATCCTCGAGGGCAATATCAGGCAACTCATCGAGCAGGCCGCCGCCGCATCCGGCGAGCAGAGCGAGGCGCGTATCGCCGATCGCATCAACCAGCAGAACGACGAGCTCGACCGGCTGCTCAAGATCCGCGAAGCCCGCCAGAAGAAATAAGCGCCGCGCCGCGCTCGCACGCGGCGCATGCGGCCATACGCCGGCCGCACTTGCTCGGGTCCCGCCGCTGCCGTTAGCTGGACCGAAATCGCGGGCCACATCTTGGCCCCCGCGCAATCGGGAGTGAACGATGGGGCCGCTAAAGGGCATCAAGGTCATCGACATGACGACCGTGCTGATGGGGCCGTATGCGACCCAGATGCTCGGTGACTACGGTGCCGACATCATCAAGGTGGAGTCGCTCGAAGGCGACGTCACTCGCCTGATCGGCCCGATGCGTCATGCCGGCATGGGCCCGGTGTTTCTCAACACCAATCGCAGCAAGCGCTCGATCTGCCTCGACCTGAAGAAGCCCGCGGGCCGCGACGCCGTGCTGCGGCTCATCAAGGATGCCGACGTTCTCGTCTACAACGTCCGTCCGCAGGCCATGGCGCGCCTTCAGCTCGGCTATGACGTGGTCTCCGCGATCAACCCGCGCCTCGTCTATGCCGGCGTGTTCGGCTTCGGCCAGGACGGGCCCTATGCCGCAAAGCCCGCTTATGACGATCTGATCCAGGGTGCCACCGCGCTGCCCGCGTTGATGGCACAGACCGGCGACGGCGTGCCGCGCTACGTGCCGAACGCGCTGGTCGATCGCATCGTGGGCCTCACCGCGGTCGGCGCGATCTGCGCCAGCCTCGTGCACCGCGACCGCACCGGGCGCGGCCAGCGCGTCGACGTCCCGATGTTCGAGACCATGGCCGGCTTCGTCATGGGCGATCACATGGGGGGACTCACGTTCGAGCCGCCGCTCGACAAGGGTGGCTACGCACGTCATCTGTCGCGCGACCGCAGGCCTTACAAGACCGCGGACGGCTACCTCAGCGTGATCGTCTACAACGACAAGCAGTGGCAGAATTTTTTCGAGGCGACCGGCCGCGACGATCTGCGCGCCGACAAGAGGTTTGCGACCTTTGCCGGCCGCGCCGCGAATATCGATTTCGTCTATGCCGAGCTCGCGCGCATCTTCGAGACACGCACGACCGCCGAATGGATCGAGCTTTTGACCAAGGCCGACGTGCCGGTCATGCCGATGCACGATTTGCAAACGATCCTGCATGACCCGCATCTGGAGGCGACCGGCTTCTTCCCGGTGGTCACCCATCCGACCGAGGGGCCCATCCGCAGCATGAAGGTCACCGCGACCTGGTCGGACACCGACGCCGAACCGTCACGGTTCGCACCGCGCCTCAACGAGCACGGTGCTGAGATCTTGAGGGAGATCGGCTATTCCGCGGATGAGATCGCGGCCCTGATACGCGACGGCGTGACCCGCTCGCCGCCGGAGTAGGGAGAGAGCGCCATGAGCTTCGTCACCGGCGTCGGGCTTACGCCTTACGGCAAGCACGAAGGCTCATCCTCGCTCGACCTGATGAGCCGCGCGGCCCAGCTTGCACTCGACGATGCCGGGCTGGTACGACCTGAGATCGACGGCGTCCTCTGCGGCTATTCGACGGTGTCGCCGCACATCATGCTGGCAACCGTCTTCGCCGAGCATTTCGGCATCCGTCCGAGCTACGCCCACGCCGTGCAGGTCGGCGGCGCGACCGGGCTCGCGATGACCATGCTCGCCCATCACCTGGTCGAGGCCGGCGTGGTTCGGCATGTGCTCGTTGTCGCCGGGGAGAACCGTCTGACCGGACAGAGCCGCGATGCCTCGATCCGGGCCTTGGCGCAGGTCGGTCATCCCGATTACGAGGTGCCGCTCGGCCCGACCATCCCCGCCTATTACGGCCTCGTCGCGTCCCGTTATATGCACGAGTACGGTGTGACCGAGGAGGATCTTGCGGAGTTCGCCGTGCTGATGCGCGCGCACGCCTGCACCCATCCCGGCGCGCAATTCCATGAGCCGGTCACGGTTGCCGACGTGATGGCATCCAAGCCCGTGGCGCTGCCGTTAAAACTCCTCGATTGCTGCCCAGTGTCCGACGGCGGCGCCGCGTTCGTGATCAGCCGCGAGCGGACAGGCGAAGCCGGCGTGCGGATCCGCGGCTGCGCCCAGGCGCATACCCATCAGCATGTCACTGCAGCTCCGGCGCTCAGTGAGCTCGGCGCCGAGATTTCGATTGCGCGCGCGAAACAGGCCTCAGGCTTTGCGATATCGGATGTGCGGTATGCCGCAGTCTATGACAGCTTCACCATCACACTTGCGATGCTGCTCGAAGACCTCGGACTTGCCGGACGCGGCGAAGCCGCCGCGCGCGTGCGGTCCGGATATTTCAGCCGCGACGGACGCATGCCGCTCAACACCCATGGCGGACTCCTCAGCTACGGCCATTGCGGCGTCGGCGGCGCGATGGCGCATCTGGTCGAAACGCATCTCCAGATGACCGGGCGAGCAGGCAATCGTCAGGTCCGCGACGCCTCGATCGCGCTGCTGCATGGAGATGGCGGCGTGTTGTCCTCGCATGTCAGCATGTTCCTGGAGCGGGTGCGATGAGCGCGCGAATTGCGGACTGGACCAAGGGCGAGGCGGCGATCGTCTATCAATGCTGCGGATCGTGCGGCGGCGTGCAGTATTTCCATCGCGCCTTCTGTGCGGCGTGTGGTGCGCCTGATCCGCGGGAGCATCGCGCGAGCGGCTTGGGCAGGGTCTATGCAACGACGCTCGTCTGCCGCGCGGCCACGCCGGAGTCGCGCGTGCATGTGCCCTACAACATCCTGCTCGTCGACTGTGTCGAGGGCTTTCGCATGATGGCTCACGGTGGGAAGGATCTTGCGATCGGCGACGAGGTCACCGCGCAGTTCGCTTCGTTTGCCGGGAAGCTCGTGCCGTTTTTCACCAAAGTTTAGCTACTGGTTTTCGTCATTCGGGGGCGGTCGAACGGACCGAACCTGGAACGGAATTCTGGGTCTGGTTACCGGGCCGCGCGCTTCGCGCAGTCCCGTACGCACCACCCCGGAACGACGAAATTTCTTTCAGCGCCCGTAGAACAATATGCTGGCGATGACGAGCATCGCCGTCACCGCCAGCATATGCGCGAACGCTTCCGAGGCCGCCCTCCTGGTGGCTACCTTCATGCGGTTTACTCCCTAGACTTGGGCGTGACTCATCGTTGCGCGCGCTGCGCAAACGACGGTCATATTTTTTACTCGGAACACCCCACCTCGAGTATTCGCTGCGATTTGTCCCCACGCGGCGAATATCGACGGTTGCAAGGTCGTTCAGCAATACGGCGGCAATTTGACTCGATGATGTTGCTCTTGCGTCGGTGCAAGAATAGTCTCGAGAAACTGCCGGCAAAAACCGCAACAAGACCAATACGCAAGGTGGCTGATGGCCCGTATCGACTACGCCGATCCTTCCAAGGCGTCCGAGCGCACGCGCGATATCCTGGCCAAGAATCGCAACGCCAATATCTTTCGCATGATGTCGCATTCGCCCGATTATTTCGTGCAGTACTGCCGGCTGGGCGGCGCGATCCGGAGCCGGGGCGAGCTTGACCCGATCGTGCGGGAGCTTGCGATCACACGGACCGGAATTCTCTGCGACGCGCCGTACGAAGTCATCGCGCACAGGCGCATCGGCAAGAATGTCGGCGTCACCGACGAGCAGAATGAGGCGCTCTCCGACTGGCAGGCGGCGACATGCTTTACCGAGACGCAGCGCGCGGCGCTCGCCTTTACGGACGAGATCGTCAAGCTGAACAAGCCGACGAACGCGACCTTCAGGGCAATCGCCGCAAAGCTCACACCGGGTGCGCTGGTCGAGTTGCAGCTTGCGGTCGGCTTCTACATCATGACGTCGAAATTTCTTGAGACGTTCGAGATCGACCTCCAGCCGGTGACGGAGGTCGTAGGCTGATCCGAAAGAACCGTTGAGGATTGCCGATGACAATCGATGAATATGCGGCCTGGGCCGCAACGGTTGCGAAAGTCGATGAACATCCGTCGAACGAGCGGTTGTCCTATCTCGGTCTTGGTCTCGCCGGCGAATCCGGCGAAGTCGCCGAGCACATCAAGAAGCTGCTGCGCGATAGTTGGCTCGATCAGGCGGGTCTCGTCGATGAGCTCGGCGACGTCATCTATTACTGGGCATGCCTGTGCGCGGCGACTGGCCAGAAGCCATCCGAATTGCTTGAAGCAAGCGCAGCCAAGGTCAACCGGCGCCTGCGTGAGGCGGCGAGCCGCTAGACGATTGCTTCCGTGCGACCAATCAGACGGACCTCTTCCTGAGGGGCCCCTCTGGAAGCGGGTGAGGCCGATGGATGGCGGCCGAGAAACACGTGCCCGACAATCCTGAGCAGCCTTACGTCGACGTCAGGATATCCACCTTGGTGTTGGCGACGATCAGCCGGTCGGCGAGGAGCTGTGCGAGGTTACGCATGATGCGCTCGCTGGCGTGCGGATGCTGCTGACGAAAACGCTCGAAATCCTTCAGCGGCACCTCGAAGGCGGTCGCCGCCATGTCGGCCAGTACATCGGCGGAGCGGGTCGATTCCAGCAGCGCCATCTCGCCGAAGGCCATCCCGGCCGTCAGCGTTGCCAGGCGAACGCCGTCGGGCAGCGTGACGTGCACGGCGCCGCTGCGCAGGAAGAACAGGGAATCGGCGGGATCGCCGGCCGCGACGATCTTCGCGCCGGTCTGATAGGTGCGGATCGTGCAGAGCGAGCCGAGGTCGGCTAACTCTTCCTCATCGAGGCCCGCAAGCAGCGGCTGCTCGACCAGTTCCGTGGTCTCGTGAAAATCGATCGCTCCGCCATAGCGATAGACGATCTGGTCTTCAGCCCATTCGATCGCGGTGTCGAGCAGGTAGAAGTCGCGAACGTTCTTCAGCGTTGCCGTCCATTCGCGAAGTGCGGTCCATTCCCGCGAGCTGCGCTGGACGCCGGAGAGGACCACGGTGACGTTCAGCGCCGCGAGATCTTCGAAGGCCTCCGCCACGAGCCGCGCGCCAGCGCGCGTCGTCGAGGTGACGCGGTGCAGGTCGAAGATCACGAGCTGCGGCCGCGGCTGCGCGGCGAGCCGCCGCGAGACGTAATCGACGGCCGAGAGCGACAAGGTGCCGACGAGCTCGATGACCCGGACCTCGTCCTCGTGCGCTGCGAGGATCTCGCGTTCCCCGAGGCGACGGACGCGGCGGGATGGGCTCTGACCGATGTGATAGTCCGCGATGATCGCGTTGCGTGCGTCGTCGCTACGGTTGAGCATGTGCAGGTCATAGTGAGAAGACAGTGCCTCGCAGACCTTGATGCCGCGCACGCTGTTGCCGTGCTTGTCGAGCTTCGGCGAATAGCTACCGAGGCCGAGCCGAGCGGGGAGGGCCGCGAGGATGCCTCCACCGACGCCACTCTTGGCGGGGATGCCGATCCGGTAGATCCATTCGCCGGCATAATCGTACATCCCCGACGACGTCATCACGGACAGCGTCCGCGAGATCGCGTAAGGTGTCATCACCTGCTCGCCGGTGACCGGATTGACGCCGCGATTGGCGAGCGTCGCCGCCATCACTGCGATGTCGCGCGCCGTGACGAGCACGGCGCATTGCCTGAAATAGACGTCGAGCACTTCAGCGACATTATCCGTGATGACCGCATTGGTCTTGAGAAGATAGGCAATGGCACGGTTACGGTCGCCGGTCTGGCTTTCGGACGTGTAGACGGACTCGTCGACATCAAGCTCGCGGCCGGCAAAGCGGCCGAGCGCCCTTCGGATCTCCTCGAACGCTGCCTCGCTCTTGCCCTCGTGGATCAGCCCGGTGCAGGCGATCGCGCCGGCATTGACCATCGGGTTGAACGGGTGGTTCTCGGCATTGAGCCGGATCGAGTTGAAGGGATCGCCGGAGGGCTCGACGCCGATCGCGCTCTCGACCCGCGCCGCGCCCAGCATGTCGAGCGCCAGTGCGAACACGAACGGCTTTGACATCGACTGGATGGTGAAGGGCACCCGGCTGTCGCCGACTTCGTAGACATGGCCATCCAGCGTCGCGAGACTGATGCCGAAATGGGCAGGATCGGCCTTGCTGAGTTCGGGGATGTAGTCGGCGACCGCGCCGGAGGGCTCCGCGGCGAATTCGGCGTGGCAAGTGTCGAGGAACCGCAGCAGAGGCGGCTTCGATTGTGTCCAGGCGCTGGCTGGCGATGATAGCGGTGTCATACCCTCCTTGTGCAACGCCATCAGGGCGCATGCAACCCGTCCGGAAGTGCGCTGAGCCGCCGGAAATTCGGTCACTAGCGACTCGACGAAAGATTTCGTCCTTCAGTTCGAGCAGATTGCCGCGATCGCGATGCTGATCGTGGCCTCAGCTCGCGATGATCGCGATCGCCTGGCCTTCGGCGACGACGTCGTCAAGCTTGACGAGGAGCGATGTGATCGTGCCTGCCGAAGGTGAGGGCACCGGGATCTCCATCTTCATGGCTTCGACGAATGCAACGTCGTCGCCATCCGCGACGCTTTTCCCAACTTCGACGGGAATCGCGCAGATGCGTCCTGCGACTTCCGTGACGATCTTAATTTCTGGCATGCCAATCGCCTTTTTGTTGTCGTCGCAAGATGCCTGAGGTAGCGTGTCCTTCAAGCGGAATTTAATTCCGCAGAGCGAAACACAGTGGTAGGGAACATGGGACGACGTTCTGAGCGGTTGAGTAGGCAAGGCGTGCTCGCTGGCGAAGCTGGCGAAAGTGATGTCATCCAGGTGGTATCGCGCGCATTCGATGTGTTGCGATGCTTCGAGGGCCACGAGGCGCGGCTCGGCAATCTCGAAATCTCCAACCGCTGCGGCCTGCCGCGCTCGACGGTGTCGCGGCTCACGCACACGCTGACGCGCATGGGGCAGCTCGTGTACCTGCCGCGCGATCAGAAATACCGGATTGGGCCGAGCGCGGTCGCGATGGGCGCCTCGATGATGAAGGGCGCGCAGCTGCGCAACCTCATTCGCCTGCGGCTAGAGGATGTCGCCGAGCAATTGCCGGGAACGGTGGGCTTCGTCATCCCCGATCGGTTCCATCTGGTCTATCTCGAGTTTGCCCGCTCGGCGAGCGCGCTCGGTTTGCACGAAGGAACCGGCAGCCGGATCGCGATGGCCTCGACCGCCGCGGGCGCCGCTTATACGGCGGCGCTGCAGCCGGAGATCGGCGATGCCCTGGTTGCGGAAATGGAGCGGGAGGCGCCGGAGGCGGCCCGGCTGCTGAAACCGCGCATCGAGGCCAATCGCCAGTTCCTGCGCGAGCACGGTTATGTCGTGACCTGCGGCCTGTGGAGCCCGCACATCAATGGCGTCGCGGTACCGATGTGGTCGCCGCAATATCAGACCGTCGTGGTGGTCACGATCGGCCTCCTGGCGGCGATGTATGACGAGGAGCGGCTGCACAGCGAGGTCGCGCCGCTGATGGTCAAGCTCGGCAAGGCGGTCGGCGACCTGCTCGAAGGCGCCGAGGGCGACTTCCTCAACAACCGTCTCGAGCGCAAGCCGATCGCGATGGCCGTGCGAAACAATAACAAGCCGATCGCGCCGGAGGGACTGAATGAACTGGAAGCCGGAACTCGACGAGCTCGCCCGGCGCGAAGCCTTCGCGCGGGAGATGGGCGGCGTTGACAAGGTCAAGCGACAGCATGACCAGGGCCGGCTGACTGTTCGGGAGCGTATCGACGGGCTGATCGACAAAGGCAGCTTTCACGAAATCGGTGCCGTCTCCGGCATCGGTGAATACGATGCGCATGGCGAGCTCAAGCATGTGACGCCGGCCAACTGCGTGTTCGGCCGCGCCAGGGTCGACGGCCGCACCGTTGTGGTGGTCGGCGACGATTTCACCGTGCGCGGCGGCTCGGCGGATGCGTCGATCTCCGCCAAGCCACTGATGGCGGAGGAGATGGCGCACGACTTCCGTCTGCCCATCATCCGCATCATCGAAGGCTCCGGCGGCGGCGGCTCGGTCAAGACGATCGAGACCAAGGGCGCGGCAAACCTGCCGGGCGGTATCGGCGGCACGCGCTGGTACCGCTTCACGACGGAGAACCTTGCGCGCGTGCCGGTCGTGGCGCTGGGGCTCGGTTCGGTCGCAGGCCTCGGCGCCGCGCGGCTTGCCGCCAGCCACTACTCCATCATGACCAAAGCGTCCGCGATGTTCGTCGCGGGCCCGCCGGTGGTGAAGCGGCTCGGGCAGGATTTGTCCAAGCAGGATCTCGGCGGCGCCGAAATCCAGACCCGCGCTGGCGCGGTCGATCATGCCGTCGAGACTGCGGCTGAGGCGTTCGCCTGCGCGCGGCGCTTCCTGTCCTATCTGCCGGCGTCGGTCTACGAATTGCCGCCGACGCTGCCTTGCCATGATGACCCGGAACGTACTGACGAAGGCTTGACGAAGGCCGTGCCGCGGAGTCGGCGGCAGGTCTACAAGATGCGTCCCATCATCGAGTCCGTCGTCGACAAGGGCTCGTTCTTCGAGGTCGCCAGCAATTTCGGCAAGCCGGTCATCGTTGGCCTCGCGCGGCTCGAGGGCAGGGCGGTGATGCTGCTCGCCAGCGATCCCTTCCACTATGGCGGCTCGTGGACCGCGGATGCCTGCCAGAAGGTGGTGCGCTGGGTCGATTTTGCGGAAACCTTCCATCTGCCGATCGTCTATCTCATGGATTGCCCGGGCTTCATGATCGGGCTGGACGCCGAGAAAGCGGCCACGATCCGCCACGGCGTGCGCGCCATGGCCGCGGTCAATCAGACCACGGTTCCCTGGTGCACGGTGATCCTGCGCAACGCCTTTGGCGTAGCCGGCGTCGTGCATCAGCCGGCCGATCGCTTCTCGATCCGCTATGCATGGCCGTCGGCCTATTGGGGCTCGCTGCCGCTCGAAGGCGGCATCGAGGCGGCCTATCGCGCCGACATCGACGCGGCCGAGGACAAAGTGGCGAAGCTGAAGGAGATCGAGGACCGCCTCAACAAGCTGCGCTCGCCGTTCCGCTCCGCCGAAAAGTTCTGGGTCGAGGAGATCATCGACCCCCGCAAGACGCGGTCCCTGCTGTGCGAGTTCGCGCGGCTGGCGGAGCCGCTGAGGACGCCGGGCCCGCCGGCGAACATGACGATCAGGCCGTGACGCAAAAGGCTGTTGCGCCACGGAAAACTTCGTTCTGACGGCGATTGAACTTTACTCGCCCCGCGCTTTCGCGAAAGCGCGACGGCCCCGCCAGAACATGAAGGCAGCCATCGCTCCAATGCCGATCAGGCTTGGAAAACTGCCCCCGAGGCCGGAGCCAATCGCGGCAAAGCCCCACATGATTGCAAAGAAGAAACAGATCAGGCCAATGACGGCCTGTCCGCTGCGACGCGCGACGCCGACGCCCGTGGTCGCGACGGCGGAAGCTGTGCGGATCGTTCTGACGGCTGCGCCTTCGTCGATCCGATCCCATGATGCTGGCGGTTTGCGGATCATCAGGCGGCCTGACCGGCTTTCAGCGCGGCCAGCCGCTCGGCCACCGTCGCGCTCTTCTGCATGCCATCAATCTCGGCGACGCGGTTGATCGTGCTGGCGTCGGTGCGAGTGAAACCTACGCCGCCGGCCCCGACCATGGCGCGATCAAAGGCCTGTTCGGCCGCATCGAGCTTCTTCTCTGCGGAGCGGTTGGGCTGAGCCGGGCCATCGCCGCCAAGCGCAGCCTGCTGCCGCGAAATCAGGAAGGCCTGCAGGGTGTCCTCCATCTGACGCTTGCGGGCGTGCAGCGCGGCGAGACTGTCTTCCAGACGCTTCTCCAGCTCACGCGCCTGTTCCTGCACGGCGTCCAGCTTCTTGGCCTGTGCTTCGAAATCGATCTGGCGGGACAACGCGGCTTCGGCCAGATCATCCCTCTGCTGGTTCACGGCGAACTGGGCCTTGGCGGTGAGCTCCTCGACACGCTCGCCGAGCATCTTCTGCTGACGGGCGGCCTGCAGCCGGCGCGCCATCGTGGATTCGAGCTCCGCTTTCACCTGATCGATCGCACGATCCGCCTCGCGGATCGCCTCGCGCATCACGGCATCGCTGCCGGCCTGCTCCATACGGTCGACAGTGTCCTCGACGGTCGCCGAGAGCAGACGGGACACACGCGCGAAAATCGATTCAGCCATGGACAAAACCCCTGTGTGAAAATCCGCGTCGAGTAGACACCCGATCCATTTAAGGTGGCCTTATGCTTTTCAGCAAATTTTAGCTGTTCTTTGCAACGTTTCCGCAACCGCCTGACGCTACCTTGGGATGCACCCCAAGGGAGAGCGGGTCATGCTATTGACGGTCATTTTTATTTGCCTGGCGACATTATTGATGACGATTGCGATACCTGCCTACGTCGCCTATGCGACGCATAATCGTCTGGTCGCGCTCGATCAGCGCTGCGAAACTGCGTTCGGCGACATCGACGTTCATCTCAAGCATCGCCACAATCTGATCCCGCCATTGGTCGAGACGGTGCGCGGTTTCGTCAAACATGAAAGCGACATTCTGCTCGGCGTTACGAAGGCCCGCGCCGAAGCGCTCTCTGCAGCCGGCCCGGACGTGCGGCTCAGCGCCGAGAACAATCTGACGCAAAACATCAACGCCCTGATCGGCATGGCCGAGCACTTTCCAGAGCTCAAGGCGTCCACCCACTTCGCCGAGCTGCGGCGCGAGTTCGTCGACGCCGAAAACCGCATCACCGCCTCGCGCCGCTTCTACAACCTCGCCGTCGAAGAATACGCCACCACGCTGCGCCAGTTTCCCGGCAGCTATATCGGCCGTCTGTTCAAGATGGACGCGCGCACGCCCTACGATCTCGGTATCGAACGCGTTCTGATCGACGAACCTCTCGCGGTCAAATTCTGATCGAAATACGGGGATTCGCCATGCCGGTGAACGGGCTCTACGGCCACGTCAGTCGCAATGACGCGCGCTCGCTGTTGCTCTTCGCGGGCTTTGTGCTGGCGTTTCACCTGCTTGCCATGCTGGCGCTGCTGTTGCCGTTGGCCATGCACGATCCGGAGCATGCGCCGCTCTATGGATGGACCGGCTATTTCATCCGCTGGGTGCCGGTCGTCACGATCGTCGGCGCCTTGCTGTTTGCGGTGCAGATGGCATGGCACGTCCGCACCATCAGGCGAAGAACGGAATTTCGCTTCGTGGACGATCAGGACGAGCCGCGGCTCTGCCGTATCGTCGAACCGCTGACGATCGCGGCCGGCCTGCCGACCCCCTATGTCGCCGTCATCGACAGTCCGGCGCTGAACGCGTTTGCCTGCGGCATCCGGCAGAAGGATGCCGTGCTGGTCTTCACCAAGGGCCTGATCGACGCACTTGACGACGATGAGCTCGCGGCGGTCGCTGCGCATGAAATCATGCACGTGGTCAACGGAGACATCCGGCTGATCGCGGCTACGAACGTCTGCCTCGATACGCTGAGCCTGTTGCAGCCTCGCAGCAATTGGATGCAGGCCAACCGGATCTCGCAGGCTCTCGCACTGCCGGTTTTGGCTCTGGTATTTCCGATAATGGTTGTGCTCATTCTCATCTTCTGGTTCCTGCACCGTCTGGCGCATGACGGAAGTCACCTCGTGCGGCTGCTGATAGCGTCGGCACGCGAATTCATCGCCGATGCAGAAGCCGTCCGGCTGACCCAGAATCCTGCCGCGCTCGTCTCGGCGCTGCAACGCATCGAGGGGCGCAGTGCAATACCGGGCCTCGCGGCCGGCCAGGACGCCATGATGATCGATGGCGCGCACAAGGGAGCTTTCGCCACGCATCCCACGATCGCCGAGCGGATCGCGGCGATCGTCTCCGTCACAGGTTCGATGGCCCTGATCGCGCCTGCGCGGCGCGACACAAGGCCGCAGGAAATTCGTGCCGCGGCCAGCTTCGGTCGCAGGTCGGCATCCGCTTTCGACGTCACGGGTCTGCGCGGTTCACTGCGCGAGGCCAGTCTCGCGACCTCGCCGGCATCATTCGATGCCAATTTCAATCGGCTCGGGCTGACGCGCGAGATGACGGTTGGCGCAGTCGCCGCGATCTGCCTGTTTCTGTGGGCCCACAGCGCCGACCTCACCAGGCCCTCCGCGCTCGTGCGGGCCCTCGACCCCGGGTCGCTGCGAACCTTTTTCGCGGCGGTAGGCGAGGGGGCGCGTTGCCAGAGACAGGGAATCGGCGGGGCCTTGGGGCTCAGGAGTGCGCCGCCGGCTGGATGCGACCAGGAAGCGATCGAGAACATGCTCGCGGCCCGCAGTTCCGATGCCGGCATTCTCGTAACGCTGATGAAGAAATTGCAGCCGGATATCCCCTTTGGCCCCCAGGAGAGCGGGGTCAAGAGACGGCCGAACGGCACGTTCAGCAATGTTCCGACCGCGGATGAGCAGATCGCCGAAGTCCGGCGGGCACGGTGCTTTCAGACCGACAGCTATACGGTTGGCGATCGTGGCCTCCATTACGTCACGGAGGTGCCAAAGGCCGGCGAAACGATCTCGCTGCCGCGCTATCTGGATGTGAGCGTCTCGACCGCCCGACTCGTGAACGGAGCGTCGTCTCCTGCCGGCCGGGATGCCATGATCCTGCAATATTTCAAGAATCGAAAAAGTATGGGCGAGGTCATTCATCGCTTCTTCGGCGAACCTGGTCTGATGGTTGCAACAACGGCGTATGCCAACTCGGACCACCAGGCCGCCATCGCCGTCTTGCGCCAGCGCCTGGCCGATCCCGGCTTCGGATCCGCGCTGACGCCTTTGGAGCGGGCGGAAATCGAGGTGCTCGCCAGCGACCCGCTGGACTTCGTGTCGTGCACCGCCCGTCGCGGACGCCCAGGCAAGGACGCTTGATGTGGAAGTGGGGCCCTAGGGCAAGAGCGTCATGCGCAATGCCCTATGATGCCATAATACCCCTGATTTGCCCGACGTGTCACTTGATTTCGTAAAATACGAAAGTCGTCCCCGCCGGCCGTCGGCTACTGTGCATGGGGTTGTTTTCACACTTTTGGTCGGAGCGTCCCCGAAGGGGGCGCGCTCCTGCACGCGCGAAGGCAGTTTCAGGCCTTACGCGCTCTCCGTCTCCCGGTGCACGTCGTGGACGACGAGACCCATGCCTTCCTCGGGCATCTTGATCCAGTCGCGGCGCTTCAGCGTGCGCTTGGTGTCCTCGTAGCCGCTCGTCCAGTGCTCGCGCATCGAGGTACCTGAGAATTCGTGGTCCTTGGCGTCGCCCTCATAGGCCTTCTGCTGATAGATCAAATGCAGGATCGCGATCTCGGGCATGTTACGCAGGTTCGCCTTGAGCTTGCGCTCATCCTCGGACAATTGCTCGTCGGGAAGCTTCGCCAGCGCCTTGTAGAGCATGGCCTTCAGATTGTGCGTCCGGCGATAGACGTCGGTGTTGTGGCGCGTGCGCGAGGAATACATGATGTCCTTGTGGCGGGCCATCACGTCCTGGATCGAGCGCGGCAGCACGCCGCGCGCGCTGAACAGGTCGACCTGGAACACCAGCGAGTTGAGATCGTCTTCCTGGTCGAGCAGGTGCTGGAGCGGCGTGTTGGAGACGATGCCGCCGTCCCAGAAATGATCGGTGCCGATCCTGACCATGGGCAGCGCCGGCGGCAGCGCGCCGGAGGCCATGATGTGCTCGGGCTCGATCTCGTCGTGGGCATTGTCGAAATAGATGAAGTTGCCGGACAGCACGTTCACGGCGCCGACCGCGAAGCGGATCCTTTTTTCGTTGATCAGGTCGAAGTCGACGAGCTCGCGCAGGCTGTCGCGCAAAGGCGTCGTGTCGTAATAGCTGGTCGCCGTCCTGGCGCCGACCGGGCTGAACCAGGGATTGACCTGGTGCGGAGTGAAGAAGCCGGGCTGCCCCATCGCCGAGGTCATCCACGCGCTGGTGAGGTTGCGCCACTGGCGGAAGACGTCGCCATCCGGTGTGTAGTGCCAGATCTTGCGGTTGGTGATGCGCTCCCAGAAAATGCGGAGCTGATCGAGCCGCTTCTCCGGCTTGTTGCCCGCGATGATGGCGGAGTTGATCGCGCCGATCGAGACGCCACAGACCCAGTCCGGCTCGATGCCGGCCTCGTGCAGCGCCTGATAGACGCCAGCCTGATAGGCGCCGAGCGCGCCGCCGCCTTGCAGCACCAGCGCGACGCGATCGCAGCGCTCGGGCCGCCAGCCCCGCGAGGCAGGCTGATGTGTCTGATAAGTCGGTTGCGACGTGCGGGCGTCCATGGCGCTGTCTCCTGGCAAGCATGATCCGGAAAAGTGCGCAGCGGTCTTCCGACAAGATCATGCTTGAACAACAAGCAATTGCGCCCGGCAGTGACGGCGTGATGACAGTTGCGGTGCCGATGCGTCGTGGGCATGCAGGTCAGTCGCGCCTGACATGACAGGAGGGTCACGCGCCTGACGGAAATCCATCACACCGCAGTCAATGACGACGGCTAGCAATTCGCGTTAGGCTTGTAGCTGCCAGGCGGACATCACATTAGCGTCACACAGGAGATCAGCGATGCGCAGGGAAGACGTTCTGAGACTCCCGTCCATGCCGGCCGCCGGACCCAGCTATCCCGCCGGTCCGTATAGCTTCATCAACCGCGAATTTCTCGTCATCACCTACGAGACCGATCCGGATCTGATCCGCGGTGGCCTGCCTGAGCCGCTGGAGCCGATCGACCAGCCGATCGTGCATTATGAGTGGATCAGGATGCCGGATTCCTCCGGCTTCGGCAGCTACACCGAGTCCGGCCTGGTGATCCCGGCGCGCCTGCATGGCGAAGAGGTCAACTTCGTCTCGCAGATGTATCTCGACGACGATCCGCCGATCGCCGCGGGCCGCGAAATCTGGGGCTTTCCCAAGAAGTACGCCCATCCCAAGCTCGAGATCGTCAAGGACACGCTGACCGGCACGCTGGAATATGCCGGTCAGCTCGTCGCCATGGGCACGATGGGTTACAAGCACGAGAGCATGGCCGGCAACGGCGATCTCACCCGTGCGACACTGTCGAAGACGCAAATCAATCTGAAGATGATCCCGGGCGTCGATGGCCATCTTGAGGTCTGCCAGCTCGTCGCGATCAACCTCACCGACATCGTTCCGAAGGGCTCCTGGATGGGGCCCGGTCGGCTGCACCTCGTGCCCCACGTCAATGCGCCGGTTGCGGACTTCCCGGTCCGACGCGTGGTCGGCGCGCATCACTACATCGCCGACCTGACCCTGCCGTTCGGCCGCGTCGTGCATGATTATGTCAAGGAAGCCGCGGCCGCGACGGGTCTCGCGGCGGAGTAGGGCGGCCCATCATCAAGCTGTAACACACACGTATTTGAGTACCCGCGGGTCCCGGCGGGCGGCATTGGCCAGCCGGGAGAAATCACATCGTTTGACCGTGGGGTTGGCCATGGCTGAGCCGGCAAAGATCGTCAGCGCGTTCTCGGATGCCGCATCCGCTATTCCGGGATTGGTATGGGCCTTTCGCCTCCACGGCGACGGCAGCGCGGAGGCTCTGCCGATCGACAAACCGATCGAGTTCACGCATGACGGCCGCCTCTGGCTGCATTTCAATCTGACTGATGCGCGGTCGCGGCCCTGGGTCGCCGAGTCCAGCCTGCCGCAGCTTGCGCGCGATCTGCTCCTGTCCAAGGACACGTTTCAGCAGCTCCATGTCATCGATGACTGCGTCTACGGCGTGTTTTCCGACCTCGTGCGCGACATCGAGAGCCCGACCGAGGAAACTGCGTTCCTGCGCTTTGCGATGACGGAGCGGCTTCTTGTCAGCGGCCGCCATCAGGCGCTGTGTTCGGCGGACGCGGCGCGGCGGGTGCTGGAGGGCGGCTACCGCGTCGAGAATGTCGCGGCGCTTCTGGAGAAGATCGTCGACGAGGTCGCCGACACCATGGACCGCATGGCCGACAAGATCGGCCAGGACATCGACGGCATCGAGGAGCGTATCGCCGCCGATGAGGCCAAGCCGGAGATGCGCCGCAGCCTGAGCCGGCTTCGTCGCACCTGCGTCCGGCTGCATCGGCAGCTCACGGGCCTGCGCATCCTGTTTCACCGCCTCGACCTGAAGAGCCCGGAGAATATCCCGCCGGGTCTACGGCTTCACGCCGCCAAGCTCGCTCAGCGCCTCGATGGCCTTGACCACGACATCGTCGAGCTGCGTGAGCGCAGCCGTCTCCTCGAGGAAGAGCTGCACTTCAAGACCGAGGAGGAGAGCAACCGCCATCTCCACACCCTGTCCATCGTGACGACGCTGCTGCTGCCGCCGACGCTGATCACCGGCGTGTTCGGCATGAACACGAAGGGGTTGCCGCTCACCGACGTCGAGACGGGGTTTCTTTACGCCATGGGCCTGATGGCTGCGTCGGTCGGTCTTGCCTACGTCTTCATGCGGCGCATGGGCATTTTCAAATAGGGCGCCCAGCCGGTATCAGCCATATGTGCAGAGTCATGCCTCCGCTGCGAAGTCGGGTCGCAATCGTGGTGGCGTGTCTTGCCAGCGCGCTGGCAAGCACGGGCGCGCTCGCCGGTGCCAAGGATGAGACCGTGGCCGAATGGTTGACGCCAAAATGGTTCAACGACTGGCACGATGGGCTCGCCAACAAGGGCCTGAATTTCGGCCTCACTTATATCGGCGACAACATCGGCAATGTGTCCGGAGGCGTCGCGCGGGGCGCCATCCATTTCGGTCGCTTCGATTTCTCTGTTGACGCCGACCTCGACAAGCTCGTCGGCTGGACGGGTGGCCGCTTCTACGCCAACGCCTTCGAGATCTACGGGCGCGGGCTGACGCGCAACTACATCTACAATCTCGCCACCATCAGCGAGATCGAGGCGCTGCCCGACACCAGGCTTTACAACGCCTATTTCGAGCAGAGCCTTTTCGATGGCAGGTTGAACATCAGGGCCGGCCAGCAGGCCGCGGACGTCGAATTCTTTGACAGCGAGACCGACGACCTCTTCATCAACGGCACCTTCGGCTGGCCGGCTATCAAGGCCACCAACCTGCCGGCCGGCGGGCCGGCGCCGCCGATCGCGGTGCCCGGGATTCGCGTCAAGGCCGCGGTTTCGGACAACGTCACCGTCTTCGGTGCCGTGTTCAATGGCAATCCGGCGCGGCCCGGCGACGGCGATCCGCAGTTGCGTGACAATCACGGCCTGGCGTTTCGCGTCAATGATCCGTCATGGGTCATCGGGCAGGTTCACTTCGACTATCGTCTCGATGTCGGTGGAAACTCGCTCGCCGGCAATTTCACGCCCGGAGGCTGGTATCATTTCGGCGATTTCGACAGTCAGCGCTTAACAGCCGAGGGCCTTTCTATCGCCGATCCTACCGGAAGCGGCATTCCGGCAAAGCTGCGCGGCAATTATGGAATCTACGCGGTCGTAGAGCAGGCGCTCTGGCGGCCGCCAGGCGTGACCGAGAAGACGGTTTCGGCGTCGCTGCCGGGTGTCACCGCGTTCGGCCGGATCGCCTACAGCCCGCCGGACCGCAACCTGATCGACCTCTATCTCGACGGCGGCGTCGGCTTCGTCGGCTTTACCCCCGGCCGTCCCCTCGACCGGTTCGGAATCGGGATGGCCTATATGCGGATTTCGGGCTCTGCCCGTAGCCTCGATGTCGACACCCAGTTTTTCAACGGCATCCAGAGCCCCGTTCGCAGCAATGAGACCCTGCTCGAGGTGATCTACGAGGCGCACATCAAGCCGGGCTGGCTGCTCGCGCCCTATTTCCAATACGTGTGGCGGCCGTCCGGTGGCATCCCGAATCCGAACGATCCGAGCGGTCTCTCGCGTATCGGCGATGCCGCGGTGTTCGGGCTGACCACGACGATCAAGTACTAGGCCTGGCAGCGCCGACGTTCCTGCATGCTCTCACGCGGGTGGCCGGCTATGGCTTCGGCTGCCGCGGGAAGCCGGCTTGGGGGCTGCCGGCCCATGCCGCTTCTGATAGGATGAGTCTACAGCATGATGTGAAGCGGTTTTCCGAAAAGATCATGCTCAAACAATAACCTAAAGCGCGATGACGATTCATGCCTACCTCATCGCGCTTTAGAGCAGGACCAGGAGGATCCGGTGATGTCGGCTGTCGATTCGAAGACTGTCCGCACCATGTGTCCGATGAATTGTCATCCGACTTTCTGCGGAATGCTGGTCGAGGTCGAGAGCGGCCGGCTCAAGACGCTGAGCGGAGACAAGGATAATCCCGACAGTTCCGGGTTTCTCTGCGTGCGCGGCCGCGCCACGAGTGAGATATTCGGCAATTCGAAACGTCTTCTTTATCCGCAGATTCGCGATGACCGCGGTACAGACACTTGGCGCCGCGTCAGTTGGGACGAGGCGCTGGATTTCATGGCGAAGCGGATGCGGTCAGTCGGACCCGAGGCGGTCGGCCTGTGGGCAGGCCATGGCGGCTTCACTGCGGGCGGCGCCATAACAGTCCAGTTGATGCAGCGGTTCGCGAATATGTACGGATGTCAGAATTGGCATCCCGCAATGATCTGCTGGGGCCTTGGCGGGTTTGGCGTTGGCCTGTCCGGCGCACTCAAGGTCAATACCAAGGAGGACATGGCCGAGAACTCGAACATGATCGTCCTTTGGGGCTCAAACATTTCGAGCCAGCCCAATACGGCCCGCCATATCGTCGCGGCGCGGCGTCGCGGTGCCAAAGTTGTCACCATCGATGTGAGAAGAACGGAAGCCGCGGCGCAATCGGATGAGGTTCTCCTGATCCGACCCGGGTCGGACGCCGCCCTCGCACTGGCCGTCATGCACGTCATCGTGACGGAAAAGCTCCATGACCCCGCGTTTGTCGGAGCCCACACCGTTGGATTTGAGGAGCTCTCGTCACACGTGCTGCCCTTCACCCCCGCATGGGCAGCAGGAGAAACGGGTCTTGAGGAAGGCCAAATAGTTGCGTTCGCCAGAGCATACGCTTCCACGCGTCCCGCCATGATCCTGCTCGGCGGCAGTTCCATGCACAAGAGTACCAACGGTTGGCACGCAGCGCGTGCGATCAGCTGCCTGCCGGCTTTGACCGGCCAATTTGGGGTCCCGGGCGGCGGTCTTGGGCCACGTCACGGCGCCCAGAGCGCGAGCCTGCGCCATCTGAGCGCGGGTCTGACGCGCCCGCCGGGCAACTACATTCCGAACCAGATGCCCGACATTGCAAAGGCCTTGTCCAATGGGCAGCTCAAGGTTCTGCTGCTCCTGGGCACGAACATGCTGTCATCTTTCGCCGATGCCGGAGAAATCTCACGCGGCCTCGACAACACAGAGATGATCGTCTGCGTCGATCTGTTCATGAACGAGACCGCGCGGCGCTACGCGGATGTCGTGTTGCCGGGAACCGCCTGGCTTGAGGAATTGGGATTCAAGGTGACGAACACGCATCTCTATTTGATGGAGCGTGCGCTTGATCGCGAGGGAGAGGCCCGTCCGATCCACGAAATCCTGAGATCTCTGGCGACGTCTCTGGGGGTCGTCGACTTCTTTCCGTGGGCGTCGATAGAAGAGGTGATCGATCTGCTCCTGAATGATCCGACGACCGGCCACGCGACGGTCGCTTCCCTGCGCGCTGCGGGTGGCATTGTGCCTCTGCAAGTACCCGCAATCGCCTATGCTGAGCGAAAGTTTGATTCGCCGTCCGGCAAGATCGAACTCTACTCATCACAAGCAGCAATGCTCGGACTGCCGGCACTTCCGGTGCACGAGGTTAGCCAAAGTTCACGCTATCCGCTGGCGTTGAGCTTCGGAAGAACGCTTACACATTTCCATTCGTTCTACGACGAGGGCAAAGCGCTTTCGTCCCTGGCAAAGCACAACGTCGCTCCGCAGCTGTGGATATCTCCGGCGGATGCAGAGGCGCGCCAGCTCGCCAACGGCGATGCGATCAGGATCTTCAACGACCGGGGTGAGTTTGCGGCAAAGGCCTGCATCACCAGCGACGTACAGCCGGGTGTGGTCTGGATGCGCGATGGATGGGTGGGCCTGAATCATCTGACATCCGGAGAAGCGGTTCTCGCCGGAGACGCCCTCAGTCTTTTTCCATTTTCCGTTGGGCAGGCGGATTACAGCGCCAGAGTGGAGGTAGCGCCAAATCGGGCTGTTGGATCCTAGGTCTCGCGTCTCTCTCCCGCGACCATGAGCGATGCCCTCTTTCGCGCTGTCATCCCTGCATGGGCCACTTTCGACAGCGCGGCATGGCGGCCCTTTACGCCACCACGGGCTTTGGATGCCGCGCGAGCGCCAGCACGATCAGCGCGGCGAACACGCAGAGTGCGCCGGCGATGAAGAAGGCGGGCAGGTAGCTCGCCAGCAGCGTCCGCGACAGGCCGGCGCCGAAGGCGGCGGTGCCGGCACCGAGCTGGTGGCCGGCAAAAATCCAGCCGAACACCAGATTGGCGCGCTCGGGGCCGAATTTTTGCGCGGTCAAACGCACCGTCGGCGGCACGGTGGCGATCCAGTCGAGGCCGTAGAACATCGCAAACAGCGACAGGCCGTAGAAGGAGAAGTCGCTGAACGGCAGGAACACCAGTGAGAGCCCGCGCAGGCCGTAATACCAGAACAGCAGCCAGCGATTGTCGTAGCGGTCGGACAGCCAGCCGGACATGATGGTGCCGAAGAAGTCGAAGATGCCCATCGCAGCTAACAGGCCCGCCGCCTGCACCTGCGGGATGCCGAAATCCAGGCACATCGGGATCAGGTGGACCTGGACGAGGCCGTTGGTCGAGGCGCCGCAGACGAAGAAGGTCGCAAACAGGATCCAGAATGCGCTGGACGTCGAGACATCGCGCAGCGTGCCGAGTGCAACAGCCGTGATCGGCGCGTGGCTGACCGGCGGCGTGGGCAGTGGTTCGCTGCCCTCGTCGCCGAACGGGCGCAGGCCCACATCGCTCGGGCGGTCGCGCATCACGAGCGCCACGGCGGTGGCGGAGACGCCGAGCATTACGCAGACGAAGCTGAGCGCAAGGCGCCAGCCGAAGCGTTCGGTGAGGCTCGCAAGCAGAGGCAGGAACACGAGTTGCCCGGTGGCAACGCTCGCGGTCATGATGCCGACCACGAGGCCGCGCCGCGCGGCGAACCAGCGCGTGGCGATAGTGGCACCGAGCACCAGCGCGGTCATGCCAGTGCCGATGCCGATCACGACGCCCCACAGCAGCATGAGCTGCCAGACCTGTGTCATCGCGAGCGAAGCCACCAGCGCCGAGACGACGATGAGCTGCGCCGTCAGTGTCACGTTGCGCAGGCCGTAGCGGTTGAGGAGGGCGGCCGCGAACGGCGCCATCAGGCCGAACAGGATGAAGCGGATCGAGAGCGCGGAGGAAATCTCCGCGGTGCTCCAGCCGAATTCCTTTTGCAGGGGCACGATGAACACGCCGGGCGCGCCGACGGTGCCGGCGCTGATCAGCGCGGCGAGGAAGGTCACGCCGACCATCACCCAGCCGTAGTGGATGTTACGGCGGCCAAGTGCTGCCGCGAGCCAGTTCGAAATCATTGGGCCCCCACGTCGGTTAGAAATCTGCGTGGTCTGTTTTCAGTCTGGCATCTTGCCACGGATCAGGCGCGGCTAAAATGCCAGACTTCCCTCAATTTCGGACATTGTGCCTAGCGCACAAAACGTTCCACCGCGATCGCGGTGGCTTCGCCGCCACCGATGCACAGCGCCGCGACGCCGCGCTTCAGATTCTGCGCCTCCAGCGCATGCAACAGCGTCACGATCAGCCGCGCGCCGGTGGCGCCGATGGGATGGCCGAGCGCGCAGGCGCCACCATTGACGTTGAGCTTCTCCCTGGGAATGCCGAGATCGCGCTGCGCGGCCATGGCGACAACGGCAAACGCCTCGTTGATCTCGAAGAGGTCGACGTCATCGACGCCCCAGCCGATCTTGTCCAGCAGCTTGCGGATCGCCGGGATCGGCGCCGTGGTGAACCATTGCGGCTCCTGGCTGTGGGTGGCGTGGCCCTTGATCTCGGCCAGCACCGACAAGCCGTTGCGATCGGCAAGCGCGCGCCTTGTCAGCACGAGCGCGGCCGCGCCGTCGGCATTGGCGGAGGAGGCCGCCGGCGTAATGGTACCGTTGGCGCGGAACGCCGGCTTCAATCCGGGGATTTTCGCCGGATCGACCTTCAGCGGATGCTCGTCATTGGCGATGACGCGAGGACCGGCTTTCTCGCTGAGCGTAATCGGTGCGATCTCGGCCTTGAACGCGCCGCTCTCCACCGCCTTGCGCGCGCGGCTCAGCGTCTCCATTGCAAAGGCGTCCTGATCCCTGCGTGTGAATTGATAGGCTTCCGCGGTGGCCTCGCCAAAGTCGCCCATCGAGCGGCCGGTCTCGTAGGCGTCCTCCAGTCCGTCCATCATCATGTGGTCGATGATGCGGTCATGGCCGGCGCGGTAGCCGCCGCGCGCCTTCGCCAGGAGATAAGGCGCATTGCTCATGCTCTCCATGCCGCCGGAGACGACGATGTCGGCCGAGCCCGCGCGGATGATGTCGTGGGCGAGCATGGTCGCCTTCATGCCGGACCCGCAGACCTTGTTGACGGTGGTCGCGCCGGTGGCATCGGGCAGGCCCGCAGCACGCGCCGCCTGGCGGGCCGGCGCCTGGCCCTGGCCGGCGGGCAGCACGCAGCCCATGAAGACCTCGTCGACCTTCTCGGGCGCCAGCTTGGCGCGTTCCAGTGCCGCGGAGATCACGTGCGAGCCGAGCTTGTGCGCAGCGAGCGGCGACAGCTCGCCCATGAAGCGGCCGAGCGGGGTGCGGGCGGCGGAGACGATGACGACGGGATCGGCGGCCATGGCGGGCTCCCTAGGATGACGTTGTAAGATTACGATCATCATATGATGCGCCGCAAAAAATGCAACCGTGCCAGTCATGACAAATTATCGTGTGTGGGATGAGATTTTTAGCCTTCGTCGTGCGGCCGCGCCACAAACAACGCCGTCATCACCGGCGAAAGCGAAAGCGGGTGATCCACTATTCCAGAGGCAGCGCAAGGATATTGGAGAGGCCGCGGCGTACTGGATGCCCCGCTGGAGCCTGTCATCGGGCTCGCCGAAGGCGAGACCCGGTGGCGGGGCATGACATCACCGAGGGGGAGGCGACTTACCGCTTCCGATTCACGAATTCCCGCATTAGTCGCGTCGGCTCATCCGTCAGGAAGGACTCGCCGAACGCCTTGACGCTGAGATTGACCGACTCGGTCAGCGGCAATTCCTCCCATTGCCGCAGCAGCGCCTTCTGCGATCGCAGCGCTTCGGGGCCGCAGGCGAGCAGCGCCTTCACCGTGTGCTCGACCGCATCGTCGAGTCCGCCCTCCGGAGCGACCTTGTCGACAAGGCCCCAGGCCAGCGCCGTCGGCGCATCGATATTCTCCGCCGTCATCACCAGCCAGCGCGCACGGCCCCAGCCGACCAGGCGCGGCAACAGCGCCGCATGGATCACGGAGGGGATGCCCACGCGGACCTCTGGCATGCCGAAATGCGCATCATGCGCGGCGATCCGGAAATCGCAGGCCGCCGCGACCTCGAGCCCGCCGCCGAGACACCAACCCGGCATCCTCGCAATGATAGGGGCAGGGAAGTTGCGTACGGTTTCGCAGAGATCGCGCAGGCGGCAGATGAACGCCTCGGCAGACGCTTGGTCGAGCTTCGCCATCTCCTTGATGTCGGCGCCCCCGATCAGGCTCTTCTCGCTCTGGCCGCGCAGCACCAGCACGCGGATGCTGCGGTCGGCGGCGAGGCGCTGCAAGCCGTCACGCATGGCATCAGTAACGGGTGAGCTCAAGATGTTGAGCGAGCCGGCATTGCAGATCGTGACGTGGACGACGCCGCGCACATCGCGCGTCACGCCGCAGTGGGCATTGAGCATTTCCATCGTGGGAACTCGAACGTTGGTGGACACGAGTGCGGGGCGCACGGGTCAGCGTCACTTCCGGTCCGAACGCAGGGCTTGTCAAGCGCTGGCGAGATCGAGTTGCCAAGGACGAAATCCGCCCTATAGTATGATGTATGTCATATAAAAGAGGCGGTCGTGAGTGCGTCCGATACGTTCGAGCTGTTTTCGCCTGCGCTGCGGCGCGAGCGGGTGGTGGGCTGGCAGGCGCCGAGGCCGGTCGCCAAGGCTGCGATGGGATTATCCGGGATCGAAGTCATGGAGGGGATCCGCGACGGCCGGCTGCCCGGTCCGCCGCTCGCGATGCTGATCGGCTTCATCATGACGGTGGTCGAGCCGGGCCGGATCGTCATGGAACTGGAGCCGCGGGAAGACCTCGAAAACACCATCGGGCTTTTGCATGGGGCCACCGCCGCCGCGCTGCTCGATACCGCCATGGGTTGCGCGATCACGACCAGGCTGGAAGCCGGCCAGGGCTCGGTCACCCTCGATCTGAAGCTGACATTCCTGCGCCCGCTCTCGGTACGCTCGGGACTGATCTCGGCGGAAGGCAGGGTGATCAAGCTCGGACGTCAGACCAGCTACACCGAAGGCTTCGTCCGCAATGGCAAGGGCGACCTTGCGGTGCACGCAACCGCGACCTTTGCAATGATCGGCAATAACCTGACAGCGAATTAATGCTCCATTTTCGCAAGTGGCGTGTTATTAGATGATTTCCGACATCCAATGAGACCAGCATGCGCTATTCCAGGGAACACAAGCAGGAAACCCACGACCGCATCGTGAGGAAGGCCTCCGTGCGGCTGCGCGAGAAGGGGGCCCACGGCATCGGCGTCGCCGACCTCATGAAGGAGGCGGGCCTGACCCATGGCGGATTCTATGCGCATTTCGATTCCCGCGAGGCGCTGGTGATCGAGGCCTTTGCCTATGCCATGGATCGCTCGATGGACCACTGGCGCAAGATGACCGGCGAGGTCGCTCCCGAGAAGCGGCTGCCGCTGATCGCGGAGAGCTATCTCTCCGCGCTGCACCGCGATGATCCCGGCCATGGCTGCTCGATCCCAGCCCTCGGCGCCGAGATCGCCCGCGAGAGCCCGAAGACACGCAAAGCCTTTGCCGGCAAGCTCGACGAGATGATCGAAATGCTGGCCGATCACGTCACCGGCGTGCCTCGAAGGGCCGCGCGCAAGCAGGCGATCGCGACGCTTGCGACGATGGCCGGCACCATGCTGCTGGCGCGGATTGCCGGCTCGAGCGAGCTGTCCGACGAGGTGCTGAAGGTCGGCAAGGATACCGCGCTCGACAACGCGCGTCGTGAACCGGCGGCCAGGAAGCCGAAGCAGAACTAGGCGGGATGCCGGTGGGCAAAGGCGCGTCAGCGCCGTGCCCACAGCTTCTGTCCCCCCGGCGAGAAATGAGGTGGGCACGCTTCCGCCTTCGCTCTTCGAGCTACGGCGGACAAGTCGCTTTGCCTACCCTACGAGATCCCCAATTCACCGTCCCGCAAACAGCGCCCGCTCGCGCTCCACGATCTCACAGATGTAATCGGCGACCGCGCGGATCCGCGCGAGGTCCTTGCTGTCGGCATGCATCAGCATCCAGAAGGTGCGGGTGATCGAGATCTCCGCAGGCAGCACCGGCCTGAGCTGCGGATAATCGGCCGCCATGAAATGCGGCAGCACGGCGATGCCGAAACCTGCAAGCGTGGCGTTGAGCTGCGCGATCAGATTGGCGCTGCGGAAACGTGCCGAAATCTTCGGCGACACCTGCGGCAGATAATCGAGCTCCGCCGTGAACAGCAGCTCTTCGATGTAGCCGACGAAGCGATGCTGTAGCAGAGCTTCGCGCGAGGTGATCTCCGGGAAGCGATCGAGATAGGCGGGGGCGGCATAGAGCCCGAGGCGGTAGTCGAGCAGCTTGCGGCCGACGATGCGGCCTTCCTTCGGCATGGTCAGGCTGATCGCGATGTCGGCCTCGCGCTTGGAGAGGCTGAAAAGCCGAGCCGTAGCCACAAGTTGCAGATCGAGATCGGGATACCGGTCCGCGAACGGCGCGAGCCGCGGCGCGAGGAAGGCGGTGCCGAACCCGTCGGGCGCGCCGATCCGCACGGTACCGGTCAGCCGCGCCAGCGATCCGCCGACCTGCTCCTGGTTGGCGACGATGGTCGATTCCATCGCCTCCGCGCTGTCGGCGACGCGCTGGCCGGCCTCGGTGAGCAGGTAGCCCGTCTTCCGCCGGTCGAACAGTTTTGCCGAGAGATGCTTCTCCAGCCGGTCGACCCGACGGATCACGGTCGCATGATCCACGCCGAGCTGTTTTGCCGCAGCCGACACCGAGCCGCCCCGTACGATGGCCAGCACGAAGCGGAAGTCGTCCCAATCGATCGCGCCTTGATCCAGCATTTTCGCACATCTATGGTGCATTATCTCAGACTTGAATCCTATAAAATGCAGGTCAATAGGATTTGTCAAAGCGATCAGGCTCGGTCTCAGGGAGATATTTCCATGCGCGCAATCGGACATTTCATCGGTGGCAAGGAGGTCAAGGGCACCTCGGGCCGCACCGCGGACGTCTTCGAGCCGATGACCGGTGACGTCCAGGCCAGGGTGGCGCTGGCGTCGAAAGCGGAAGTCCGTGCAGCCGTCGAGAATGCCCGCGCTGCGCAGCCGGAATGGGCCGCGACCAATCCGCAGCGTCGTGCCCGCGTGATGATGAAATTCGTTGAACTGGTGCAGCGCGATTACGACAAGCTCGCCGAGCTTCTGGCGCGCGAGCACGGCAAGACCGTGCCCGACGCCAAGGGCGACATCCAGCGCGGCCTCGAGGTCGCCGAGTTCGCCTGCGGCATTCCGCACCTGATGAAGGGTGAATACACCGAAGGCGCCGGGCCCGGGATCGACATTTACTCGCTGCGCCAGCCGCTCGGCGTCGTCGCCGGCATCACGCCATTCAACTTCCCGGCGATGATCCCGATGTGGAAATTCGCGCCCGCGATCGCCTGCGGCAACGCGTTTATCCTCAAGCCCTCCGAGCGCGATCCCGGCGTGCCGATGCGGCTCGCCGAGTTGATGATGGAAGCGGGGCTGCCGGCCGGTATCCTCAACGTCGTCAACGGCGACAAGGAAGCGGTCGATGCGATCCTCGACGATCCCGATATCAAGGCGATCGGCTTCGTCGGCTCGACGCCTATCGCGCAATATATCTACGAGCGCGCAGCCCAGACCGGCAAGCGCTGCCAGTGCTTTGGCGGCGCCAAGAATCACGCCATCGTGATGCCCGATGCCGACATGGACCAAACGGTTGATGCGTTGATCGGTGCCGGCTACGGCTCCGCCGGCGAGCGTTGCATGGCTGTCTCGGTAGCCGTTCCCGTCGGCAAGACCACTGCCGACCGTCTGATGGAGAAGCTGATCCCGCGGGTCGAGTCGCTCAAGATCGGCACCTCGATCGATCCGTCAGCCGATTACGGTCCGCTGGTGACGCGCGAGGCTGTCGAGAAGGTGAAGAGCTACATCGACATCGGCATCAAGGAAGGCGCGACGCTTGCGGTCGACGGCCGCGGCTTCAAGATGCAGGGCTACGAGAAGGGTTTTTATCTCGGCGGCTCGCTGTTCGACAACGTCACCAAGGACATGCGGATCTACAAGGAAGAGATTTTTGGCCCCGTGCTCTCGGTGGTGCGCGCGCACGACTATAACGAGGCGCTTGCCCTGCCGTCGGATCATGACTACGGCAACGGCGTTGCGATCTTCACCCGTGACGGCGATGCCGCGCGTGACTTCGCGGCCAAGGTGAACGTCGGCATGGTCGGCATCAACGTGCCGATTCCGGTGCCGATCGCCTATTACACCTTTGGCGGCTGGAAGAAATCGGGCTTTGGCGATCTCAACCAGCACGGCCCGGATTCGATCCGCTTCTACACCAAGACCAAGACGGTGACCTCGCGCTGGCCGTCCGGCGTCAAGGAGGGCGCGGAGTTCTCGATCCCGCTGATGAAGTAGTGCGACTGGCGTGAGCTCCGGCGGCATCGGGAAATCACCTCTCCCTTTGGGAGAGGTCGGCGCGAAGCGCCGGGTGAGGGGTTACGGTCTCTCGTTGGAGCAGCACCCCCTCACCCGATTTGCTGCGCAAATCGACCTCTCCCCGGAGGGGAGAGGTGACCCTAGCCGGCGGGGGCATTGAGATGCAGTTCGCTCTGAACGAGGATCAGGTCGCGGTTCGCGACATGGCGTTGGCGTTTGCGGCGGAGCAGATCGCGCCGCATGCGCTGCGCTGGGACGAGGAGAAGCATTTCCCCGTCGACGTGATGCGCGAGGCCGCAAAGCTAGGCATGGGCGGCATCTACATCCGCGACGACGTCGGCGGCTCCGCCATGACACGGTTCGATGCGGCGCTGATCTTCGAGGCGCTCGCGACGGGCTGTCCGACTACTTCGGCGTTCATCTCCATCCACAACATGGCGTCCTGGATGATCGATGCCTTCGGCAGCGACACCCAGCGCCAGAGGTGGCTGCCAAAGCTCTGCACCATGGAGCTGATCGCAAGCTACTGCCTGACCGAGCCGGGCGCAGGCTCCGATGCGGCGGCGCTCCGCACCCGCGCGGAGCGCGACGGCGATCACTACGTTCTCAATGGCCAAAAGCAGTTCATCTCGGGCGCCGGCGGCACCGACGTGCTCGTTGCGATGGTGCGGACCGGCGGCGACGGTCCGGGCGGCATTTCGACGCTGGTCATCGACGGCAAGACGCCGGGCGTCTCCTTTGGCGCCAACGAGCGCAAGATGGGCTGGAACGCGCAGCCGACCCGCGCCGTGACGTTCGAGAACGCGCGGGTGCCCGTGGAGAACCGGCTGGGCGAGGAGGGCATCGGCTTCAAGATCGCGATGGCCGGCCTCGACGGCGGCCGCCTCAACATCACGGCGTGCTCGCTCGGTGGCGCGCAGGCCGCACTCGACAAGGCGCGCGCCTACATGAAGGAACGCAAGGCGTTTGGAAAACGTCTCGACGAATTTCAGGCGCTGCAATTCCGCCTTGCCGACATGGCTATCGAGCTCGAGGCCGCCCGCACGCTCCTGTGGCGTGCTGCGGCGGCGCTCGACCGGAAAGACCCTGATGCCACCATGCTCTGCGCCATGGCAAAGCGGTTCGGCACGGATGTCGGTTTCGAGGTCGCCAACCATGCGCTCCAGCTTCACGGCGGCTACGGTTACCTCAGCGAATACGGCATCGAGAAGATCGTGCGCGATTTGCGCGTGCACCAGATCCTCGAAGGCACCAACGAGATCATGCGGCTGATCGTGGCGCGCAAGCTGATCGAGGGTGCGCGATGACGGTTGCGGTGGAAGAGGGCGATCTGATCGCGCGTGTCGAAGGTTCGGCTGGCGTGATCCGGCTCAACCGTCCCAAGGCGATCAACGCGGTGACGTTGGAGATGTTTCGCGACATCGACAAGGCGCTGGACCGTTTCGAGTCCGATCCGGCCGTCGGCGTGATTCTGCTGGAGGGCGCCGGCGAGCGCGGCCTATGCGCCGGCGGAGACATCCGCGCGCTCTGGGAGAGTTCGAAGGTCGATGGCGATCTCGGAAAAATCCTGTGGCGCGAGGAGTACATCCTCAACGCACGGATCAAGAAGTTTTCAAAGCCGTACGTCGCCTTCATGGACGGCATCGTGATGGGCGGCGGTGTCGGCCTCTCCGCGCATGCGAGCCATCGCGTCGTCACCGATCGCACCAAGCTGGCGATGCCCGAGGTCGGCCTCGGCTTCTTCCCCGATGTCGGCGGCACCTACCTGTTGTCGCACGCGCCGGGTGAGATTGGCACGTTTTTCGGCCTGACCGGCCAGACCATGAACGGGCCGGATGCGGTCTACGCGAAGTTTGCCGATGCTGTCGTGCCCGCCGCGAAGCTGCCGGAGCTGCGCGAGGCGCTCACGAAGGCTCGTCCGGGCGTAACCGCGGCTGAGGTGAGCAAGCTCATTGGCAACTTTGCAACCGACGAGACCGCAGGGCCCGTAGCCGCAAAGCAGGCGACGATTGATGCACTGTTCGCCTTCGATCGCATGGAAGACGTCGTCGCTGCACTCAAGGGCGACGGCTCGGATTTCGCGCGGTCCACGCTCGCGACACTCGGCGAGAAATCGCCGCGCGGCATGGTGGTGACGCTGAAGCTGTTGCGGCTAGCGCGCAAGGTGTCGACGTTGGAAGAATGCCTCGTCCGCGAATACCGGGCCGCGCTCGAAGTGTTCCGCAGCGATGATTTCCGCGAGGGCGTGCGTGCCGCTGTGATCGACAAGGACCGCAATCCAAAATGGTCACCGCCGCGGATTGAGAATGTCACGCCTGACATGGTCGCGCCGTACTTCGCCGAGATCGGCACCGACGAACTGAAATTCAATTAACAACGGCTTTCAAGTGGAGGAAACGAAGATGGCCACGATCGCATTCATCGGTCTCGGCAACATGGGCGGCCCGATGGCGGCCAACCTGGTCAAGGCCGGCCACAAGGTGGTCGCGTTCGATCTCGTCGAGGCCTCGCGCAACCAGGCCAAGGCCGACGGCGCCAGCATCGCTGAGAGCGCAGCCGGTGCCGTGAAGGGTGCCGATGTCGTCGTCACCATGCTGCCGGCCGGCAAGCATGTCCTGGCGGTCTGGAACGACATTGTGCCGGCGATGAGCAAGGGCGTACTGATCATCGACAGCTCGACGATCGACGTTGAGAGTGCGCGGCAGGCACATGCGCTTGCCGGCAAGCAGGGCGTGCTCTCGGTCGATGCGCCGGTTTCCGGCGGCACCGGTGGCGCGAAGGGTGCGACGCTTACCTTCATGTGCGGCGGCGACGAGAAGGCCTTCGCGGCGGCAAGACCTGTGCTCGAGAAGATGGGCAAGAAGATCGTCCATTGCGGCGGCGCCGGCGCCGGCCAAGCGGCAAAGATCTGCAACAACATGATCCTCGGCATTTCCATGATCGCCGTGAGCGAGGCCTTTGCACTCGCCGAGAAGCTTGGCCTCTCACACCAGGCGCTGTTCGATGTGGCCTCGACCTCGTCGGGACAGTGCTGGTCGCTGACGACCTATTGCCCGGTGCCGGGACCGGTGCCGACCTCGCCCGCCAACAACGACTACAAGCCTGGTTTCGCCTCGGCGCTGATGGTGAAAGACCTGACCCTGGCCCAGGACGCCGCGAAGGCCGCGGGCGCCGCAACCCCGCTCGGCAAGCATGCGCAGGAGATCTATCAGTCTTTCGACGCAGCCGGTCACGGCGGGGTGGATTTTTCCGGAATTATCAAGCACGTTCGCAGCCTCGCTGGACAATAGCGAGGCTTTGCTCGTAGCCCGGATGGAGCGAAGCGAAATCCGGGACGGCTTCTTCGAATCGCGTAGCCGGCCTCGCGTTGCGCTTTGCTCCATCCGAGCTACGCTCGAAGGTCAATTCGACGGACTCGGATCATGACGACATTTCAGGAAGCGCGCGCGTTTCTGCTAGAGCACCGCACGGATCACATTGCCGCGGTCAAAGGCTTCCGCTGGCCCGATCCGGTTCCCTTCAACTGGGCGCTCGACTGGTTCGATGCCGAGCTGGCGGTGAACGATGAAAGCAGGGATCGGCCCGCGCTCTGGATCGTCGATGCCGCGCAGGATCGGCAGACCAAGCTGTCCTTTGCCGCGCTGTCGCGCCGCTCCAACCAGGTTGCCAACTTCCTGCGCGCGCAGGGCCTGAAGCGCGGCGATCATCTCCTGCTGTTGCTTGGCAACGTCGTTCCACTCTGGGAGACCATGCTTGCGGCGATGAAACTTGGCGTCGTCGTGATTCCAGCCACGACGCTGCTCACAGCGGATGAGCTGCGCGATCGTCTCGATCGCGGCAAGGCGAAGGCGGTGGTCGCGGCGCAGGATCAGGTCGCGAAGTTTGCTGGCCTCGGTGCGGACGGGCTCGTGCGCATCGTCGTCGGGGCTGCCGATGATTGGCTCTCCTATGACGAGGCGGCGAAGGCCTCGGAGAGCTTTGCATCCGACGGGCCGACCAACGCCGACGATCCAATGCTGCTCTATTTCACCTCGGGCACCACGGCAAAGCCAAAGCTCGTGCGGCACAGCCAGCGCAGCTATCCCGTCGGTCATCTCTCCACGATGTACTGGCTGGGCCTGCAGCCCGGCGACGTCCACCTCAACATCTCCTCGCCCGGCTGGGCCAAGCACGCCTGGAGCTGCTTCTTCGCGCCGTGGAATGCCGGCGCCACTGTCTTCGTGGTCAACCAGCCGCGCTTCGACGCAAAAGGTCTCCTCGCCACCATCGGCCGCTGCGGCGTCACCACGCTGTGCGCGCCGCCGACCGTGTGGCGGCTGTTCATTCAGGAGAACCTCGCCGCGTTCAAGGTGTCCTTGCGTGAAGCCTGCGGCGCCGGCGAGCCGCTCAATCCTGAAGTCATCGACCAGGTGCGAGCCGCCTGGGGCCTCACCATCCGCGATGGCTACGGCCAGACCGAGACGACGGCGCTTGCCGGCAACTCGCCGGGCCAGAAGGTCAAGATCGGTTCGATGGGCCGGCCGCTGCCGGGCTTTCGCGTGCAGATCAGCGATGCCGACGGCAATCCCGCGAAGGAGGGCGAGGTGACGCTCGTGCTCGGCGACAGCCGTCCCGCCGGGCTGATGCAGGGCTATCAGGGCGACGACGGCAAATTGTCGGGCGTCGAGGGCGAGCTCTATCGCAGCGGCGACGTGGTGTTCGCTGACGAAGAGGGCTATCTCACCTTCGTCGGCCGCTCTGACGACGTCTTCAAATCCTCCGACTACCGTATCAGCCCGTTCGAGCTCGAGAGCGTGCTGCTCGAGCATGAGCTGGTCGCTGAAGCTGCCGTGGTGCCGAGCCCGGATCCGATCCGGCTTGCCATCCCCAAGGCTTTCGTGCTGCTGACCTCGGGCGCCGAGCGTTCGCCGGAAACGGCGCTGTCGATCTTCAAACATCTGCACGCGCGCCTTGCGCCATTCAAGCGCATCCGCCGCATCGAGATCGTTACCGAGCTGCCGAAGACGATCTCTGGAAAAATCCGCCGCGTGCAGCTACGCAGGCTCGAACGCGACGACGATCGCGGCGATCCGCTGCGCGGCCGGGAATTCCGCGAGGAGGATTTTCCTGAGCTGCCCAAAGCAAGAAGCGAGACCTGAAGCGAATGAACGAAGTCTGGAAGAAGCCGCCGATCACGCTGGAGGCCTATCAGGCCCTGGTCGGCAAGGAGGTTGGCGTGTCGTCGTGGCACCTGATCGACCAGCCGCGCATCGATACCTACGCCGATGTGATCGAGGATCACCAGTTCATCCATGTCGATCCCGAGCGCGCCAAGAAGGAGACCGCTTTCGGCACCACGATCGCGCATGGCTTCCTGACGATGTCGCTGCTGTCCATCATGTCCTACGAGGTGATGCCGGCGATCATCGGCACCACGATGGGCGTGAACTACGGTTTCGACAAGCTGCGCTTCATCTCGCCGGTGCGTTCGGGCAAGCGCGTCCGCGGCCGGTTCGTGCTCGCCGAAGCCAAGCTCCGCAAGCCCACGGAATTGCAGTCTCGCACCAATGTCACGGTGGAGATCGAAGGCGAGGACAAGCCGGCGCTGGTCGCCGAATGGCTCGGGTTGATCTATTTCGCCTGAACGTACCCGTCATCGCCGGGCTTGACCCGGCAATCCATCGCTGCTCAAAGGCCTGTCAATTCTGATGGATGGCCGGGTCGAGCTCGGTCATGACGATCTAACATCCAGGAAGCATTCCCATGGCAATCAGGTTTGACGGACGCGTCGCCATCGTCACCGGCGCGGGCAATGGTCTGGGGCGGGCGCATGCTCTGGGGCTCGCGAGCCGCGGGGCCAAGGTCGTGGTCAACGATTTCGGCGGCGCGCGCGACGGCACCGGAGCCTCGCTGTCGCCGGCCGAGGCCGTCGTCGAGGAGATCCGTAAATCGGGCGGCACCGCGATGGCCGACGGCGCCGATGTCTCCAATTTCGAGCAGGTCACTGCGATGGTCGAGCGCGCCACCAAGGAGTGGGGCAGCGTCGATCTGCTCTGCGCCAACGCCGGCATCCTGCGCGACAAGTCGTTCGGCAAGATGGAAGCGGCCGACTTCCAGAAGGTGCTCGACGTGCATCTCGTCGGCACCTTCTACTGCTGCAAAGCGGTGTGGGCCGGCATGCGCGACCGCAACTACGGCCGCATCGTGCTGACGACGTCGTCGTCCGGACTCTATGGCAATTTCGGGCAGGCCAATTACGGCGCGGCGAAATCCGGCATGGTCGGCCTGATGAACGTACTGGCCGAAGAGGGCCGCAAGACCGACATCCGCGTCAACATCATCTCGCCGACGGCCGCCACCCGCATGACCGAAGAGCTGCTGCCGCCGCAGGCGTTGCAACTGATGAGACCGGAGGCGATCACGCCGGCAGTCGAATACATGCTCAGCGAGGACGCCCCGACCCGCACCATCATGGGCGCCGGCGCGGGCTCCTTCGCGGTGATCAGGATCGTCGAGAGCGAAGGGATCAACCTGGCGCAGTCGGATTGGACGCCGGACGCGATCGCCGCGCGTTTTGCAGAGATCAGCGACATGTCGAAGGCCAAGGCGCTGCAAGGCGCATTCGAGCAGACGCAGAAGTACGTCGCACAGGCGGCCGCGCGCGCGGGGGTAAAACTCTGACCAACGTCGCTGTCATCGGCGCCGGTCCCGCCGGGCTGATGGCGGCGGAGGTGTTGGCAGCGGGCGGCGCTGCCGTCACCGTCTATGACGCCATGCCCTCTGCGGGGCGCAAATTCCTGATGGCCGGCCGCGGCGGGCTCAACCTCACGCATAGCGAGCCGCTGCCGCAGTTCATCGCACGCTACCGCGAGGCGGCACGGAAGCTGCAAGCCGCAATCGACGCGTTTCCGCCGGACGCGTTGCGTGAATGGTGCGAGGCGCTGGGTGAGCCGACCTTCGTCGGCACCAGCGGGCGTGTGTTTCCGAGGGCGTTCAAGGCCTCGCCCCTGCTGCGGGCCTGGTTACGCCGGCTCGACGCCGGCGGCGTTCGGTTTGCGTTTCGCCACCGCTGGACCGGATGGGATGATGGGGGGCCGCTGTTGTTTCTGGCGCCGAAGGGCCCCTCCGCCATCGGGGCCGACGCCACCGTGCTCGCACTGGGCGGCGCAAGCTGGCCGCGCCTCGGCTCTGACGGCGGCTGGGCAAGTACGCTTGCCGGGAAGGGTGTGACGATTTCACCGTTACGGCCTGCGAATTGCGGCTTCGATGTCGCCTGGTCCGAGGTGTTCCGGACGCGCTTCGAAGGCCAGCCGCTGAAAGGCATTGCCCTCGTCTTCGGCGGACACGCGGTGCGCGGCGAGGCGATCATCACCCGTACCGGCATCGAAGGCGGCGCGATCTATGCGCTGTCGGCCGAATTGCGCGAGACGATTGCGGGTAAAGGCGAGGCGGTTCTGCACGTCGCACTGCGGCCAGATCTCGATCGAGGCCAGCTCGCCAACCGGCTCTCCGCTCCGCGCGGCAAACAGTCGGTCTCCAACTTCCTGCGCAAAGCTGCTCAGCTCTCGCCGGTTGCCGTTGGCCTGCTGCAAGAGGCAGCGATCAAGGAGGGCCTATCGCTCTCATCACAGCCGCCCGAGCGGCTCGCCGACTTGATCAATGCCGTGCCGGTCAGGCTCATCGGCGTGGCCGCAATCGCACGTGCGATCTCCAGCGCCGGGGGCATTTCGTTCGACGAACTCAATGCGGACTTCATGATCCGCAAATTGCCAGGCGTCTTCGCCGCCGGTGAGATGCTGGATTGGGAAGCGCCCACGGGGGGCTATCTCTTGCAGGCGTCGTTCGCGACCGGCGTTGCCGCGGGGCGGGGCGTGTTGAAGTGGCTCTCGAAATCGTAGGTGGTCAAAGCGGAGCGTGCCCACCTCTTCTGTCGCAATCTTTGAGAGATGGTGGGCACTGCGCTGCGCGCCTTTGCCCACCCTACGGCTGAATCCCCCCGGGGGCGCCTACCTAAGCTTCCCGCGCGCAGCCACTGGCAGCGTTCCAATGATCTCGTCGCCGCGCACCATCACGACCTCGTCCATCATGTTGACGACGACGCAAACATGATTGGGCACGATGCGGACGACATCGCCGACATTCGGCCGCGTATTGCTGCGGGAGAGATCGAGAAAACCATGCTCCTCGGCGAAGCGCGCGATCTTGGCTTCGGGGTGCTCCAGGATCAGGCCATGGCCGTCGAGCCCGCCGGTATCCGTGGTCAACGTCTTCGAGCCGGCATCGAGGATGCCGCGCTCGGGCGCGGCGCGGCTGACGACGGTGGAGTAAATTTGGAGCGCGCAGTCGTCCCAGGTGGCGGAGCCGGCCGCCACCTGCATGCGGTCGTTGTAGATATAGGTACCGAAACGGTGCTCGGTGCCTCCTTTGAGCTTGCCGATATTGACGAGGTTCGGCGTACCGCCGGTCGAGACGATCGTGGCCTCTAACCCCTGCGCGCGCACGCCAGCCAGTGCCTCGTCGTAGAACTTCTGCGCCTCGGCCCAGCCGGTCTCGGTCGGATAGAGCATGAAGCCGGCAAATTGCAGTCCCCTGGAGGCGGCGATCTCGCGCGCCAGCGCAATCGCCTCGGCCGGTGTCTCGACGCCCGCGCGCTTGCGCCCCGTGTCGCATTCGACGACGACCGACAGCGGCCGGCCAGAGGCCGCGGCCGCCTTGGGCAATCCCGCAATCACGGTGGAGTTGTCGGCTGCCACCGTCATGTTGGCCTTGGTTTGCAGCGCCCCCAGGCGCGCCATCTTCTCCTCGCCAAGCAGATTGTAGCTGATCAGAATGTTGTCGATGCCGGCATTGGCCATGATCTCGGCCTCGCCGAGCTTCTGGCAGGTGATGCCTTTCGCGCCGGCCGCGACCTGCATCTTTGCCAGCGTCGGATTCTTGTGCGTCTTGATGTGTGGACGGTTGGCAACGCCCGCGTCGTCGCAGGCCTTCTGGATCCGCGCGATGTTGCGCTCGACCTTGTCCATGTCGATGACGGCGCAGGGCGTGCCATATTCACGAGCGATCTTGGCGGCGAGGGGCGTTGTCATGGGAATCCTTTAGTTGGCACGTATTTCCATCGCAAAACCGGTGCCCATTTTTGCGGAATACGCGCTATGCCTGTTCGATCTCTTCGCGGAGCATTTCCAATTCAAGCCAGCGTTCTTCCGCGGCGGAAAGTTCCTCATGCGCTTTGGCGATCGCGGCAGATGTATCGTCGAATTTCTTGCGATCCTTGGCGTAGAGATTGGGATCGTCAAGCACGTGCTGAAGCTCTGCGATGTCGGCATGCAGGGTGTCGATCTTCTTCGGTAGCGTTTCCAGCGCGTGCTTCTCGTTGAAGCTCAGCCGCCGTTTTGGCGCGGACGTCGGGGCAGCGGGGCGATCTTCCTTCTTCTCGGCGGGAGCTTGCGCCTTCACTGTCTCGCGCTTCAGGTCGGCGCCGCGCTGCGCCAGCATGTCGCTGTAGCCGCCGGCATATTCGATCCATCGGCCGTTGCCCTCGGGCGCGATCACCGATGTCACGACGCGGTCGAGGAAGTCTCGGTCGTGGCTGATCAGGATCACCGTGCCCTCGTAATCGCCGAGCATCTCCTCGAGCACGTCGAGCGTTTCGAGGTCGAGATCGTTGGTCGGCTCGTCCAGCACCAGGAGGTTCGACGGCTTCGCCAATGCGCGCGCCAGCATCAGGCGGCCGCGCTCGCCACCCGAGAGCACTTCCAGCGGCGTGCCCCGCTGCTCCTGTGCGAACAGAAAGTCCTTCATGTAGCCGACCACGTGTTTCGGCTTGCCGCCGACCACGACGTGATCGCCGCGGCCGCCGGTGAGCGCCTCGGCGAGCGTCGATTTGGGATCGAGGCTCTCGCGATGCTGGTCGAGCGTCGCCATCTCGAGATTGGCCCCCAGCCGCACGGTGCCGGAGTCCGGCTCTGTCCCGCCGGTCAAAAGATTGACCAGCGTGGTCTTGCCGGCGCCGTTCGGCCCGATGATGCCGAGCCGGTCGCCGCGCTGGATGCGGGTGGAGAAATTCTCGACGATCCTGCGCTCACCATAGGCCTTGGTGATGCCCTTTGCCTCGATCACCAGCTTGCCGGAGGCCTCTGCTTCCGCGGCGGCGAGGTTGGCGCTGCCTGCCGTGCCGCGATAATTGCGGCGCTGCGCGCGCAGCGCATGCAGATTGGCGAGCCGCTTGACGTTGCGCTTGCGCCGGCCCGAGACGCCGTGGCGCAGCCAGTGCTCCTCGTCGACGATCTTGCGGTCGAGCTTGTGCTGGTCGCGCTCTTCCTCGGCCAGCACCTCGTCGCGCCAGGCCTCGAACGAGGCAAAACCGCGATCGATCTGCTTGATCCTGCCGCGATCGAGCCATGCGGTCGAGCGCGAGAGATTGGAGAGGAAGCGGCGGTCGTGGCTGATCAGCACCAGCGCGCTGCGCCGGCTGTTGAGCTCCTGCTCCAGCCATTCGATGGTGGTGAGGTCGAGATGATTGGTCGGCTCGTCCAGCAGCAGGATATCGGGCGAGGGCGCCAAAACCCGCGCCAGCGCCGCGCGGCGCGCCTCACCGCCGGAGAGATTGGCCGGATTCTCCTCGCCGGTGAGCCCGAGCTGCTCCAGCAGATAGCGCGCCTGATGGTGGTCATCGCCGGGCGCGAGCCCGGCCTCGACATAGGCGAGTGTCGTCGCATGATCGCCGAAATCCGGCTCCTGCGGCAAATAGCGGATAGTCGAGCCGGGCTGCACAAAGCGCGTGCCGCCGTCCGGCTCGACGAGACCGGCCGCGATCTTGAGCAGTGTCGATTTGCCGGAGCCGTTGCGCCCGATCAGGCAGACCCGCTCGGACGGCGCGACGTTGAGCTCGACGCTCGTGAGCAGAGGCGTGCCGCCAAATGTGAGGCGGATGTCTTTCAGCTGGATCAGCGGCGGCGCCATGCTCAGCCCTTGACCGTTGCGGCCTGCTCGGCTCGGCGGCGCTGGATGCGGCGGATGGTCTGGTCCAGCGCGGACAGGAATGCGGAGCGATCGCGCGGCGCGAACGATCTCGGGCCGCCGGTGACTTCGCCAGCCGAGCGCAGATCTGTCATGAGGTTGCGCACCGCGAGCGTCATGCCGATCGACTCCTCGGTGAACGGCTTGCCGTTCGGCGCGATGACGTCGGCCCCCGTCTTCACGCAGCGGCTCGCGAGCGGGATGTCGGCGGTGATCACGATATCGCCGTCACCGGCCCGCTCCGCGATCCAGTCGTCAGCAGCGTCCATCCCTGCGCCCGCGGCGATGCGCTCGATCAGCGGGTCCTGGGGCACACGGATGAAATTACCCGCGACCACGCTCACGGGCACGCCATGCCTGACAGCGACGCGATAGATCTCGTCCTTGACCGGACAGGCGTCGGCGTCGACATAGATGCGGGGCGTGGCTGCAGGGCTCGTCATCGGCCGCGTGGTACCGCATTCGCCGCTCAAAGGCGAGGGGATTGACCGGGGTTCCTGCAGGCCTACGATCGGCCTCTGAAGCAGCAAAAATCAGGGCGACAGCATGCCGACCCGGCTCGAAACCTACCGTGTTGAGGCCTACAACACCGCCAAACAATCTGAAAACAAGATGCACGACGACACCGTGGCGCGCCGCTTCGGCTTTTCCGGCGGGCTGGTCCCCGGCGTTGACGTCATTGCCTACATGATGCACGTGCCGGTCGCCCGCTGGGGCCGCGATTTCCTCGGCCGCGGCCTGATCGAGGCGCGCTTCGTCAAGCCCGTCTATGACGGCGAGACGGCCGACGTCGACGCGGTCGAGCACAACGGCGTGCTCACGATCGAGGTGTTTTCACGCGGAGAGCTCTGCGCGACCGGAGCGGCGTCACTGCCCGAGTCCGCTCCCGCGCTCGTTCTGGCCGACTATCTCGAGGTCCCCGCCGTGGCCGAGCGCAAGCCCGTCAATGCGGTCACCTTCGAGGTTGGCAGATGGCTCGGCACCGCGCCGCGCTGCTGGGCGGGAGAGACGGCTGCGGAGTATCTCGCTGAGGTCAGGGAGGCCGATCCGATCTTCGCGCGGGAAGGACTTGGTCATCCCGGTCTGATCCAGCGCGTCATGAATCGCGTGCTGGTCGACAACACGGTTCTCGGACCATGGATCCATGTCGGCAGCCGCATGCAGTTGCTGTCGGCCGCGCGCGCCGGCGACGAGATCACGGCGCGGGCAAGGGTCACCGCGAACTACGAGAAGAAGGGCCACCGCTTCGTCGAGCTCGACGCGCTGGTCGTTGCCAACGGCAACACACCGCTCGCCCACTGCCAGCACATCGCGATCTACCAGCCGCGGGAGCAGGCGGCGGCGTAACGCGGGAAGGGGCAGGTGGGTGCCTCTCACTCGCTGTCATGCCCCGCGAAGGCGGGGCATCCAGGATTCCAGAGACATCGAGATCTATTACGACGGCTGCGGCGTACTGGATCGCCCGGGCAAGCCGGGCGATGACAGTGGTAGGTGTGAGGCGAAAATGCCGTCCCTCACGCCGTCCCCTTCGCGTCCTGAATCGCCCGCCACACGCGCTCCGGCGTCAGGGGCATGTCGATGTGCTTGATGCCGTAGTCGGAGAGCGCGTCGACCACCGCGTTCACCACCGTCGACAGGCTGCCCGCGCAGCCAGCCTCGCCGCAGCCCTTGGTGCCGAGCGGATTGCTCGTGGCCGGCACCGGGTGATCACCGACGCTCATGAACGGAACGTCCTCCGCGCGCGGCAGCGCGTAGTCCATCAGCGAACCCGTGATCGGCTGACCGCTCTCGTCGTAACGGACATGCTCCATCAGCGCCTGGCCGATGCCCTGGACGACGCCGCCGTGGAGCTGGCCCGCGACCAGCATCGGATTGATCACCGTGCCGAAATCATTCACCGCGCTATAGCGCACGATCTCCACCACGCCGGTGTCCGGATCGATCTCGACCTCCGCGACGTGGCAGCCGTTCGGGAAGGCCGACGGCACCGGCTCGGTGGTGTGGTCGACGTCGAGCGAGGAGGGCACGCCCTCCGGCACCTTGCCGTCATGCAGGCGCTTGGCCAAGTCCATGATGTTGATGCTGCGGTCGGTGCCCGCGATGGTGAAGCGGCCGTCGGCGAACTCGATGTCGGCCTCGGACGCCTCCATGAAATGCGCCGCGGCGCGCTTGCCCTTCTCGATGACGAGGCGGGAGGATTCCACGATCGCCATGCCGCTCGCGGTGATCGAGCGCGAGCCACCGGTGCCGTTGCCGGTGTGCACGATGTCGCTGTCACCCTGCACGAGTTTCACGTTCTCGAAGGGCACGCCAAGCTGCGCGCACAGCACCTGCGTGAACGGCGTCGCGTGGCCCTGGCCGTAGTCGAGCGTGCCGGTGATGAGCTGCACCGTGCCATCGGGATCGAACACGATCTTGCCGAGCTCGACGCCGGGAGGGGCGGTGACCTCGAGATAGGAGCCGATGGCGATGCCGCGCAGCTTGCCGCTCTTCCTGCTCTCCTTCTTGCGCTTGGAGAAGCTCTCATAGTCCGACAGCTCCAGCGCCTTGTTGAACACGGCCTGGAAGTCGCCGCTGTCATAGGTCACGCCGGAGGAAGCCGGGAACGGCATCTGGTTCGGCTTGATGAAGTTGCGCTTGCGCAAGGTCAGCCGGCTGATCCCCATCTCGTCGGCGGCGCGGTCGATCAGCCGCTCCATGTAGTAGTTCGCCTCGGGCCGGCCGGCGCCGCGATAGGCGCCCATCAAGGTGGTGTTGGTCAACACCGTCTTGATGTCGACCGCCATCAGCGGCGTGCGGTAGACGCTGGAAAAGTTCTTGCCGGTGTTGAGTGAGAGCGGGCTCGGCGCGACGCCGGTGATGTAGGCGCCGAGATTGCCGTAGCCGGAGAGCTTTGCTGCGAGGAAATGACCCTCGGCATCGAGCGCCAGCTCGGCGTGGATCTTCTGGGCGCGGCCGTGGCTGTCGGAAAGGAAGCTCGTCGAGCGCTCGTCGGTCCACTTTACCGGACGGCCCAGCGTCTTCGCCGCAAACAGGATGCACATGTATTCGGGGTAGTTGATGTTCTTCATGCCGAAGGAGCCGCCGACATTGGCGGTGAGAATGCGCACCTTGTCGTTCGGCACCTTGAGGTTCTTGGCGAGATTGGCGCGGTTGCCCGAAACGCCCTGCGTCGGCACCTGGATCGTGTAGCGCTCAGTCTTCTTGTCGTAGGAGGCGAGCCCCACGCGGGGCTCCATCGAGACCACGGCGACGCGGGTATTCTCGATGTCGAGCCTGGTCACATGCGCGGCGCTGGCGAAGGCCGCCTCGACCTTCTCGGCATCGCCAAAGTGATAGTCGAGCGCGACGTTGCCGGGGATGTGGTCGTAAAGCTGCGGCGCACCTGTTTGCGCGGCTTCCTCGGGATCGGTGACCGCGGGCAGGGGCTCGATGTCGGCCTCGACGGCTTCCGCGGCATCGCGCGCCTGGGCCAGCGTTTCCGCCACCACGAAGGCGATGGGATCGCCGACGAAGCGGACCTTGTCGGTCGCAAGCGGCTGGCGGTTGGTCTGGAGCAGCGGCGAGCCGTCGCGGTTCTTCAGCGGCAGGCCGCAGGTGAACGGGCCGTAGCCGGCGGCGTCAAGGTCGGTGCCACTCCACACGCCCAGCACGCCCGGCATCGCCCTGGCCGCCTCGGTGCCGATGCCACGGATCACGCCATGGGCGTGGGTCGAGCGAACGATCACGGCATAGGCCTGGCCCGGCAGGTTGAAATCGTCGGTATAGCGGCCCAAGCCGCGGACCAGCGTATCGTCCTCCTTGCGCCGGACCGGCTGTCCGACGCCGTATTTTTGCAGTGCAATAGCGTTTTCGAGCGAAGACGATTTGGTGTGTTCTTGCATTGAAATGACCTGAAAAGCCGGCTTTTGCGCGGGTTTCGCGGGCGGCGGAAGGCCCGGACCCCCGTTCAGATAACGCACGGGCCCGTTCACGACAACGCACGAATAGGCATGGTCCCATTGTGATGGGTTGTTGCGCGAGGCCCAAGCGCTGCTAAAGTTTCCCGCGAAAAAGCAATTCCGGGTCGGCCCTTTCGGGCCGTGGAAAGACAGTTTGTATGAATGACCACACGCGGCTCCGCGACGGCCTTGCGCCGCACGGAGAGCTGGGGACGATGGCTGCGGCGGCACTGGCCGTCGAACCGACCGCCGTCCCTGCGCAAATGTCGGGAACCGGCGTCTACGCGGCGCTGGACCTCGGCACCAATAACTGCCGCTTGCTGATCGCCTGTCCGACCAATGACGGGTTTCGCGTGGTCGATTCCTTCTCGCGCATCATCCGGCTCGGCGAGGGTGTTTCGGCCACCGGCTGCATCAGCGAGGCCGCGATCGAGCGCGCCATCGCGGCGCTCAGCATCTGCCGCGACAAGATCGAGCTGCGCAAGGCCAAGCGGCTGCGGCTGATCGCCACCGAGGCCTGCCGCGCCGCGTCGAACGCGGAAGGCTTTCGCAGTCGCGTCGCGGCAGAGACGGGCATCGAGCTCGAGGTGATCGACCGCGAAACCGAGGCCGCGCTCGCCGTGCTCGGCTGCTCGCCGCTGGTCGACCCCAGGGGGCGCGGCGCGATCCTGTTCGACATCGGCGGCGGCTCGACCGAGCTGGTGCGTATCGAGCGCGACCCGGCCGACGAGAATCCGCAGCCGCGCATAAAGGCCTGGATGTCGATTCCGCTTGGCGTCGTCACGCTGGCCGAGCACTTCGGCGGCCGCGACGTGACGCGGAAGACCTATGCGGCGATGGAAGAGGAGGTCGCCCGGCATGTCGCCCCCTTTGCCGAGGAGCATGGCCGCGATCTCGCCGACATGCATCTGCTCGGCACCTCGGGCACGGTGACGACGCTCGCCGGCATTCACCTCAATCTCGCGCGCTACGATCGCCGTCGCATCGACAGCATCTGGATGGACGATGCCGACATCACGGCAACCATCAACAGGCTGCTCGGCATGAGCTATGAGGAGCGCGCGGGCAACAATTGCATCAGCATCGAGCGCGCCGATCTCGTGCTCGCCGGCTGCGCCATTCTCGATGCCATCCGCCGCGCCTTCCCGCTGCCGCGCCTGCGCGTCGCTGACCGCGGCCTTCGCGAGGGCATGCTGGTCGAGATGATGCGCGAGGACGGCGCGCTCAGGAGCTGGTGAGATGGCGAAAGACACCACCGGCCGCTTGCACGTCCAGGTCAAGACCGGCGGCAAGCGCAAGCTGTCGTCGAAGCTTTGGTTGGAGCGCCAGCTCAACGATCCCTATGTCGCCAAGGCCAAGGCACAAGGCTATCGCTCGCGGGCCGCGTTCAAGCTGCTCGAGATCGACGACAAATTCCGCCTTCTCAAGCCCGGCATGGCCGTGGTCGATCTCGGCGCCGCGCCCGGCGGCTGGAGCCAGATTGCGGCCAAGCGCGTCGGCTCGGTCGACGGCAAGGGCAAGGTCGTCGCGATCGATCTGTTGGAGATGCCGGAGATTCCCGGCGTCGATTTCGCGAAGCTCGATTTCATGGACAACGCGGCGCCGGACAAGCTCACCGCGATGCTGGGCGGCGGCGCCGACATCGTGATGTCCGACATGGCCGCCAACACCACCGGCCACCGCAAGACCGACCAGCTCCGCATCGTGGGTCTCGTCGAGACAGCAGCGGCCTTTGCCTGTGACGTGCTGAAGCCCGGTGGGACGTTCCTCGCCAAGACATTCCAGAGCGGCGCCGACGCCGAGCTGCTCGCCCAGCTCAAGCGCGATTTTGCGACCGTGCGGCACGTCAAGCCGGCGGCGAGTAGGCAGGACTCGTCGGAGCGCTACGTGCTGGCGACGGGGTTCCGCGGCAACAACTAGGGCGCGACCGTCATTCACCAGCCCGCTCGTGGCGTCAGCGAAGTAGCGGACAGAGACTTCATTGAGATCCGCTACTGACGTTGAGCCCTTCATTTTGATCCATTGCGGACCTTGTGCCCAGCGCTACTGTGCCAGGAAGGAAGCAATGGAGTCTACGATGGATGCCAAGTGCCAGTGCGGGCAGCTCTCCGTGAATTTACCGGGCCCGAGCTCGTCGGTTGTCGCTTGTCATTGCAGCGACCGTCAGCGGCGAAGCGGGTCGCCGTTCGGCGTACTAGCCTACTACTCCAATGATAGCGTCAAGATCACAGGCGAGGCGACCCGCTATGAGAGGCCGACTGCAACAGGTAGCACGTTCGAGACATTCTTCTGCCCAACCTGCGGGTCTACCGTCTATGCCCGTGCCGGAAAGCATCCCACCTTGATCGGGATCGTTGTCGGGGCGATATGCGATCCAACATACCCGGCTCCCGTTCGGTCAGTTTGGGAGGAAGGCAAGCACGATTGGGTTGTGATCCCTGAGCCCGTTCAACACTTTCCACGAGGACGGTCGTAGTGGGATGGCCCAACTCGAACTTCTGGCGAGGTCGGCTATTGCGCCGCTATCTGAGGTGCAGCGGACCTAAGCATGCCCAGACTATTGTTCGTAAAATTGATCATTGCGAAAATGGATATTTGCGGGAGGACCGAGCATGCAAATCAATGGCGTTGCCCACACATTCATCACGGCTGGAAATTTTCCAGCCGCACGTGCCTTCTACGGACAACTACTACCGTTTATGGGCCTTACGATCGTGGCCGACACGGTGAACACCTTCTATTGTGTCGGCGGCCGTACGGGATTTGGCGTTCATGCGCCCGCGGAGGAGTATGTTGGCCAACGATTCCGCCAGGGCTCCGTTGGATTGCATCACCACTGTTTCCGCGCGCGAGAGCGTGCCGATGTCGACGAGGCGTATGACTTCCTCGTAAAGATCGGCGTACATATCATCCACGAACCGCGAGACGACAGTTTTGCTCCCGGCTACTACTCGGTGCTGTTCGAGGATCCAGACGGCACGAGGCTGGAGATCAATCATGTTCCCGGCAAAGGGCTGCTCGCTCCAGGAACACAGATTGGCGGCGGCTACGTGGATGGAACGCAGAACGGGTAACGGCTTCAAATGATCAAGCTCAAGGCGCCGAGGCGCTCGGCCTAACCCGTGCGCCGACGCTGCCCTACGCCCAATTGAATGCCGCTTTCGGACGGGTCCTTTAGACTTTCGCGAATTGCGCCACGGTCGCATATTGCCAATGATTTGCCCGACGCGTCAAGCGAGTTCGAAAAATACGAAGTAGGTCGCGGCGCTCCCTGCTACTTTGCATGGGTTATTTTCCGGATTTTTGGCGAGCCGCTTCCGAAACGGCTCGACGCTGCGCGAGAGTAGTGAATTCAGGCGGCTGACCCTCACCCTGAGGAGCCGCGTAGCGGCGTCTCGAAGGGCGAGGCCACCGGCGGGGCCTTCATCCTTCGAGACGCGCGTTCCGCGCTCCTCAGGATGAGGGATTGGCACTCTGCTTTCGCCTACCCCAGGCGCTGATCCCGCATGTCCTGCGTATCCTCCGTCGCCGCCTTGACGGCGGCGCTCGCCGCGCTCTTGGCGGCGCCCTTGCGGCTGGCGATCTCGACCGCCTTGCGGCCGGAGATCTCGTGGCCGGCGTCCTGAGGCATCTGCCAGAAGAACCAGCTCGAGGCCGCCGACGTCAGCGCGACGACGATGAAAGCGGGCCAGAACACGGTGGCGTCGATCTCGGTGACGTGGCGGAACCACATCGTCGATTCCACCGAGAAGGCGCCGACCGCGACTCCAGCGGAGACGGCGAGTTGCTGGTTCACGCTGACGAGCGTGGTCGCGCGGCTCATCTGCGGAGCCTCGACTTCCGCATAGGCAACCGTGTTGATCGCGGTGAACTCCAATGAGCGGAAGAAACCGCCGACCACGAGGATGACCATGATGATGAGCAGCGGGGTCGTCACCGTGAACAGCGCGCATACGCCGAGGAAGAATGCGCTGATGATCGCATTCACCGTCATCAGGTTGCGGAAGCCGAAGGCGCGGATGAGGCGCGCGGCCAGCGTCTTCATGCCCATGGCGCCAAGCGAAGAGGCGAAGGTCACGAGGCCCGAATGGAACGGCGTCAGCCCGAAGCCAATCTGCATCAGAAGCGGCAGCAGGAATGGCAGCGCGCCGATGCCGAGCCGGAACATGAATCCGCCGATGACGGCCGCGCGCAGCGTCGCGAGATTCAGCAGCGAAAAGTCCAGCACCGGCGATCCGGTTTTCCGCGCATGCACGACGTAGAGCGTCATCGAGATCGCGCCGCCCGCGACCAGCGCGAGCACGGTGCTCCAGGGCAGCAGATTGAGGCCCGCGACCGACAGGCCGAAGGCAATACCGGCAAGTCCAATGCCCGCGAGCAGCATGCCCTTGAGATCGAACGGCTCCTGCGCCTCGCTCTTGATCGGATCGATGTAGCGCAGCGCCATGAAGATGCCGAGCAGACCGATCGGCAGGTTGATCAGGAAAATCCAGTGCCACGACGCGTAGGTCGTGATGAAGCCGCCGAGTGGCGGGCCGACCACAGGACCGATCAGCGCGGGAACGGTGACCCAGGCCATGGCGTTGACGAGGTCGCTCTTGTCGATCGAACGCAGCAGCACGAGCCGCCCGACCGGCGTCATCATCGCGCCGCCCATGCCCTGGAGAATGCGCGCGAACACGAAGTCGACTACTGAGCCCGACAGCGCGCAGCCGACCGAGCCGACCATGAACACGCCCACCGCGATGGCAAACACCAGCCGCGCGCCAAACCGGTCGGCGGTCCAGCCGCTCGCGGGGATGAACACCGCCAGCGACAGCAGATAGGAGGTGATCGCGAGCTTCAGCGTCAGCGGGCTCGTGCCGATGTCGGCGGCGATCGCGGGCAGGGACGTCGCGATCACCGTCGAGTCCATGTTTTCCATGAACAGGGCGGTCGCTACGATCAGCGGGATCACGCGTTGCTTGTTGACCGACATGACGGATATTTAATGGAAAATCGGAAGGAGAGGTGAGCGATGCGGCTTAACACCGTCGCTGCTTCGAGACCATTGCGGAACCGCGCATAGCACCTAAATCCTGCGTGACGGTGCGGCCCCCAGACTGTGTCCCGGGTTGCAGCGCCTGCTGGAGATCCCGCGATGATCTACATCCTTGCCGCGCTTCTTCCGCCGATCGGGCTGCTCCTGAACGGGCAGCCGTTCTCGGCGATCTTCAACCTCGTCCTGTGCGTGGTTTGCGTGATTTTCGGCCTGGTTTTCCATATTTTGCTGCTGGTCCCGTCGGCGCATGCGGTCATCGCGGTGCACATGAAGCGGGAGGACCGGCGGCATCGGGAGGTCGTGGACGCGATTCGCCAGCACGGCCCGCCGCCAGGTTATCCGCGCTAAAGGCGCAAAAAAGCCTGTGCATGGCTGGCAATCGGGCCGAATTGCTTTGATTCGTCACCCGGCCGTGCTATCGACCGGCGTCAACCCCACCGATGGGCTCCGATTCGACGGTGCTGCCGCAAGGTACGCCGAGGGCGGCGCTCATCCATAAGCATTTGCGGCACGGCCGCAGGAAGGAGTTGGCATATGGCCACGGTGCAACTTCAAGGCATCCGCGAAGCCTTTACGTTCGACGACGTGCTGTTGAAGCCGGGCCTCTCGGACGTGCTTCCATCCGAGGTCGACATCCGCTCTCGCGTCACGCGCGCCATTCCGCTCAATATCCCGATCATGGCTTCCGCCATGGACACCGTCACCGAGGCCCGCATGGCGATCGCCATGGCGCAGGCCGGCGGCCTCGGCGTCATCCACCGCAATTTCGATCCCGAAGGGCAGGCCGCGCAGGTGCGGCAGGTCAAGCGATACGAGTCGGGCATGGTGGTGAACCCGCTTACCATCAGCCCCGACGCCACGCTGGACGACGCGCTCAAGCTGATGAGCGATCACGGCATCTCCGGCATTCCCGTCGTCACCGGCGCGGGCAAGACCACGCCGGGCAAGCTGGTCGGCATCCTCACCAACCGCGACGTGCGCTTTGCCACCGACCGCCGGCAAAAAGTCTCCGAGCTGATGACGCACGAAAATCTCGTCACGGTACGAGAGAATGTCAGCCAGGATGAAGCGAGGCGAATGCTGCACAAGCATCGCATCGAAAAGCTGCTCGTCGTCGACGACCAGTATCGCTGCGTCGGCCTGATCACCGTCAAGGACATGGAGAAGGCGGTCGCCCATCCACTCGCCTGCAAGGACGCGCAGGGCCGCCTGCGGGTCGCTGCCGCGACCACCGTCGGCGATACCGGCTTCGAGCGCACCGAGCGGCTGATCGACGCCGGCGTCGATCTCGTCGTCGTCGACACCGCGCACGGTCACTCCCGTCACGTGCTCCATGCCGTCAACCGCATCAAGCGTCTGTCCAACTCGGTGCAGGTCGTCGCCGGCAACGTCGCGACCGAAGACGGCGCGCAGGCGCTGATCGATGCGGGCGCGGACTGCATCAAGGTCGGCATCGGCCCGGGCTCGATCTGCACCACGCGTATCGTCGCTGGCGTCGGCGTGCCGCAGCTCACCGCGATCATGGATGCGGTGGAAGCGGCGAAGAAGGCGGACATTCCCGTGATCGCCGACGGCGGCATCAAGTTCTCCGGCGACCTCGCGAAAGCGCTCGCGGCCGGTGCCGACATTGCGATGGTCGGCTCGCTGCTCGCTGGCACCGACGAAACGCCCGGCGAGGTGTTCCTGTGGCAGGGCCGCTCCTACAAGGCCTATCGCGGCATGGGCTCGGTCGGCGCGATGGCGCGCGGCTCGGCCGATCGCTACTTCCAGCAGGACATCAAGGACACCCTGAAGCTCGTGCCCGAAGGCATCGAGGGCCAGGTGCCTTACAAGGGGCCGGTCGGTAACGTCATGCATCAGCTCGCCGGCGGCCTGCGCGCCGCGATGGGCTATGTCGGCGCGCGCGACATGAAGGATCTGCATGAGAAGGCGCGTTTCGTCCGCATCACCGGCGCGGGCCTGCGCGAAAGCCACGTCCACGACGTCACCATCACGCGCGAAGCCCCGAACTATCCGGGCGGGGGTTAGGCGTCCGGGCTGCGCGCTGGTTTTCGCGCGCTCGCCTCGCGTATCGCTGTCATGCTCCGCGCAAGCGGGGCATCCAGTACGCCGCGGCTTCTCCGTATCCATCACCGCCTCTGAAATACTGGATCGCCCGCTCCAGTGCGCAATTGCGCACAAGGCGGGCGATGACACCGAGAATATTGTGAGCGCGTGCGCGCCACCGTCATCCCCCAATCTAGTCCTTTTGTATTGACGCGCCTCGTTCCCTCCGTTTCGCTCGCTATGACGAATAAAACAGTGAGGAAGCCATCATGTCCCAAGGCAAGCGCATCGTTCTCGCCGCGCGTCCCGTTGGCGAGCCAAAGCCGTCTGATTTCCGCATCGAGGAATTCGCAGTCCCAACGCCGGGCGCAGGCGAGGTGCTGTTGCGCACGATCTGGCTGTCGCTCGATCCCTATATGCGCGGGCGCATGAGCGAAGGTCCGTCCTATGCCGCGCCGGTGCCGATCGGCGGCGTGATGGAGGGCGAGACGGTCAGCGAGGTGATAGCCTCCAACAATGCCGATTTCGCCAAGGGCGACATCGTGCGCACGCGCGCCGGATGGCTGACGCATGCGGTCTCGAACGGCAAGGGACTGATCAAGGTCGATCCGAAGCTGGCGCCGATCTCGACCTCGATCGGCGTGCTCGGCATGCCCGGCATGACCGCCTATACGGGCCTGCTCGACATCGGCAAGCCGCAAGCCGGCGAGACCGTCGTCGTGGCCGGCGCCTCCGGCGCGGTGGGCTCGGCCGTCGGCCAGATCGCGAAGATCAAGGGCGCACGTGCAGTCGGCATCGCCGGCGGCAAGGACAAGTGCGACTACGTTGTGAAGGAGCTCGGCTTCGATGCCTGCGTCGATCACCGCGAAACCGATCTCGCGGCCAGGCTGAAGGACGCATGCCCCAAGGGCATCGACGTCTATTTCGAGAATGTCGGCGGCGCGGTGTTCGAAGCGGTCTTCCCGCAGCTCAATGCCTTCGCTCGCGTGCCGGTCTGCGGCCTGATCGCGCATTACAACGACACCGAGGCCAAGCCGCCGAAATGGGCAGCCAGCATGATGCGCGCGACGCTGACCAAGCGGCTGACCTTCCGCGGCTTCATCGTCAGCGACTTTGCCGCCCGCCACGGCGACTTCCTGCGCGACATGTCCGCCTGGGTCCGCGAGGGCAAGGTCAAGTACAAGGAGTTCGTCACCGAGGGCCTGGACAGTGCGCCCGGCGCCTTCATGGGCCTCCTGAAGGGCGCCAATTTCGGCAAGCAACTCGTTCGGGTCGGGCCGGATAAGACTTGATGGGCGGTCGCCGGCCTCCGCGCGCCGGCGCCTGGTTCACAAAGAGTCACCAATCGGCAACACCGGCCCGTAAAAGCCGCAGGTGTGACCCTCCGTTCATTGACGGGCCGGCGAAGGCATTGAATCATCGCGCATATTTTGGTGCGATGATGTTAGAGATTGGTATTTTCAGCGTAATTGTGCTGGCCGCCGGCTATTGGGCGACCATGTTCATCATGGGCCGTCACGACGACGTGCTGCATGGCAAGTTCGTTCACAGCGATGATGAGGCCGAAAGCACGGCAGCCGCAGCGCTGTCTCCGCCGCCATTTCCGGCCCGGCCGGTCTTTCCCAAGCGCCCCGCGCCGCGGGTGGTCGCGAGTGCAAAGCCCGTGAACAGCGACGCCCTGCAATCGCTGCTGGCCGCGATCCAGCAGGATCTGAGGGATGTCGCGTAAGCGTTAGACGCTGCCGCGCTCGACCAGGATCTCGTGAAAAAGTGCGGTATGCATGGATGGCCTCAGGGCCGCGTCGTCGCCGACGCCGGCCGAAGGCTGGAACAAAGGGCCTTTAGAGCAAGGCGACTGCGGTCATCTCGACGCGCAGATCGGGATCTGCGAGACGGGCTTCGACACAGGCGCGCGCAGGCGGATTGGCCGGATCGATCCAGGCGTCATAGACCGAGTTCATGGTGTCGAAATCGGTGATGTGCGGCAGGAAGACGTTGACCGCCACGAGCTTGGAGCGATCGGAGCCGGCTTCCTTCAGCAGCGCGTCGATCTTGGCGAGCACCTGCTGGGTTTGCGACACGATGCCGGCCTTGCGGTCATCGGCGACCTGACCGGCAATGTGCACCATGCCGCCGGCGGCGACGGCCTGGCTCATACGGGGGCCGACGACGTAACGTTTGATCATCTGAATTCTCCTCGTGAAGGTGAGCTCCCGCGCACGGCGCGCAGGAGCGTTGCCCAAGCTTACAATGTCGGCAGCAACTGTTCTTCCTTGAACCATTTGAGATGCAGCGCGCCGAGCTTGCCGTTGAGCTTGTTCGTGAAGATGTCGGTGTTGATCCAGTTGAGCAGGTTCTGCTCACCCTGGCGCACGCCGACATGGGCCGGCGACTGGCGGATCAGGAATTTCAGCTCGACCTCCTTGGTCGCGTTCTGAAGAGCGCGGCCTAGGGATGAGGCTGGCCCATCTGCGCCAGCAATTCCTCGATGTCGACGTCGACCTGTCCGGCCGCCCTGACGTGGCGCACCTCAAAACCGTCGGGCTGAAAGCGGTATTCGACCAGTCCGGTCTCCTTGATCCCGATCCGCACCTGGCGCGTATCGCTGGAGATCACGAAGCCGGCGGAGGGCGCCCAGACATGCCTTGTGCGGCCATAGGTGAAATCGCGCCGCTGATGGACGTGCCCGCTGGCGACGAGGCGGACATCGGCGCCAGCCATCATCTCGATCAGGCGCTGCCGCGCCGGCTGGGGCACGTAGCGGATCGCGGTGTCGACGGTCTCGGGGTCGTCGGGTCTGTTCAAGAACAGCGGCTTGTGCACAAAAAGCGCGATCGGCTTGCCGTCTGCGCGAGACAATTGCGAGGCGAGCCAGTCGAACTGCTCGGGCTCGAACCCAAGTCCCGAATTCATCACCAGCGAGTTGAGGCCGATGAAACACCAGCCGGCCGCCTCGAACTGCCAATGGTCGTGGCCGAAGACGGAGCAGAATTGCCGGCGGTGCGCTTCGTCCACCGGAGGCGCGGGTGCGGGCCCGATCGCGGTCGGATTGTCGCCGATGTCGTGATTGCCCGGCAGATAGCGGCACGGCGCGGGCAGCGCGTCGTGAAGGGTTTTTGCAAACTCCATGTCGTCGCGGCTGGTCGGGCCGTCGAAGGACACATCGCCAGTGTTGACGACGAGATCGGGCCGGGCGGCGTCGATGTGCCCAGCGACCCGCTGGAAGTTCGCGATGAGGCCCGGGAAGCGGCGGCCAAGGTGCGTGTCTGAGATCTGCGTCAGGCGGAATTCGGACATGGCGCCATGTTAGTCCCGACAGACGTCGGAACCGTGACGGTCACAGCACGCGGCTCGCGCGCGGCGGCGAAGGCCAAAATCGCTTAAACTATCGATAGTTGGTGGCAGATGCGGGAACGGCGGTTCAAGTCGTTGATTGTCAGGGCTAGCGGCGCCGGCTAATGACGGTCTTGCCTCCGCACCAGGCGGAAAGGATTCCGATGTCCGTTCAAATGGTTTTGCTGCCGGTCTTCGCTCAGGTCGCGCTGACTTTCGCGCTCCTGATCTGGATGGCGCTGGCGCGGCGCGAGACGCTGGTCTCCGGCGAGACCAAAATCCGCGACATCGCGCTCGGCGAGCCGAACTGGCCGAAGCGCGCCACACAGATCGCCAATTGCTTTGCCAACCAGTTCGAACTGCCGGTGCTGTTCTACGTGCTGATCGCACTGGCGCTGCCGCTGCGCCATGCCGATCTCTTCATCGTGCTGATGTCATGGGTATTCGTGGTGGCCCGGTTCGTCCATGCCGGCGTCTTCGTCAACTCCAACGACCTCGGCCAGCGCTCGACCGTCTGGCTCGCCGGCATGCTTGTGCTGCTTGCGATGTGGGTCTACTTCGCGCTGAAGATTCTGTTGTTGATCTGACGCTTGGTCGTCAGACTTGATCTGAAAGAGTGAAATGACCCCTGCTGCCCGGCTGTCCGCGGCCATCGAACTGATCGACACCATTGAGAGAGACCGAGTGCCCGCGGCGAAGGCGCTGAAGGAGTGGGGCACTGCGCATCGCTTTGCCGGCTCCGGCGACCGCGCCGCGATCGCCGGCCTCGTCTGGGACGTCCTGCGCCGCTACGCCTCGAGTGCGTATCTCATGGAGTCCGACACGGCGCGCGCCCGCCTGATCGGCATGCTGCGCCTGGAGCGCGACATGGATACCCCGACCATGGCGGCGCTGTTCGACGGCGGCCGCTATGCGCCGGCGCCGCTGACGGAGGCGGAAGCGGCCGCGCTCGCCTCGCGTTCCCTCGAGGATGCACCGGCAGCGGTTGCCGGCGACTATCCCGACTGGCTCGATCCGCACCTTGCAAAAGTGTTCGGCGAGACCCGCGCGGCCGAAGCCGCGGCAATGGCGAGCCGCGCGCCGCTGGATCTGCGCGTCAACACGCTGAAAGGCAGTCGTGACAAGGTCCTCGGCCGATTATCTCATCTGAAGGCGCAGCCGACGCCGTGGTCGCCGAACGGCCTGCGCATCGAGCTTGGCGCCGACGCGCGCAATCCCGGCATCCAGGCCGAGGAGGATTTCATCAAGGGCGCCATTGAAGTTCAGGATGAAGGCTCGCAGCTTGCAGCCTTGTTCACGGCGGCAAAGCCCGGCGAGCAGGTGATCGATCTCTGTGCCGGTGCGGGCGGCAAGACGCTGGCGCTCGCGGCCCTCATGCAGGGCAAGGGGCGCCTGATCGCGACCGACCGCGACAAGCGCCAGCTCGCCCCGATCCATGACCGGCTGTCGCGCGCAGGCGTCCACAATGCGGAGATCCGCACGCCCAAGGGCGAGGCCGATCCGCTCGCCGAGATTCGCGCCTCGGCGGACCTCGTCGTGATCGACGCCCCCTGCACGGGAACCGGCACCTGGCGCCGCAACCCCGACGCCAAATGGCGCATGCGCCCGGGTGCGCTGGAGATCCGGCTGAAGGACCAGGCCGAGGTGCTCGAGCGCGCCGTGCCGCTGGTGAAGGCGGGCGGCCGCATCGCCTACGTCACCTGCTCGGTGCTGTCGGAGGAGAACGGCGAGCAGGTGAGGGCATTCGTGGCGCGCCATCCGGAATTCTCGGTCGTGCCGAGTGAGCAGACTGCGAGCGTGCTTTGGGACAAGGCGGAAGCCTTTGCCGAGGCCGCGCTGCAATCCGACGAAGGCTGGCTGATGACGCCAAGGCGCACAGGCACTGATGGCTTCTTCGTGTCGGTGCTGAAGAAGGCAGCGTAACCCACACCGCCCAAGCGCGATGTGGATCCACAATCACAACTGTCATCGCCCTGCTTGCCGTCTTCGCTGAAGCTTCGCCGGCCCAACACCGGAGCGCCCGGCGAAGCCTTTGGCGCAGCCGGGACAGGGCGATCCAGTACTCCGAGACGTCCGTATTGAATTGATAGGCCGCGGCGCACTGGATTCCCCGCCTTCGCGGGGAATGACCGCGGAAAGCGGGCGGCGCTGTCCCGTGGCAACAGCAAAAGCCCCGCACACCGAAGCTCGGTGCCGGGGCTTGATCGCTTACGCTCTGCCAGTACGTCCGTGGACAGAGCGCGCTAATGCGTCGCGCGGGCGGACTAGCCGGCGCGGATGTTGTCGGCCGAAGACTTGCCGCTGCGGCGGTCTGCGACGATGTCGAACGAGACCTTCTGGCCTTCGTTGAGGGTGCTGAGACCCGCGCGCTCGACCGCGCTGATGTGAACGAAAACGTCCTTCGCGCCGTCATCCGGCTGGATGAAACCGAAGCCCTTCTGATTGTTGAACCACTTCACGGTGCCCATAGCCATGGGAATATCCTTTAATTTGGGAAGTACGCACGTGGACCGGTACGCATCAATGCGCCCATGATCCGGATTGGTCGATGTTTTGGAGAAATCATCTGAAGCGTGCGCGCCCGTCAAAAACGAGGCGAAGCGGCCCAGTCGTTCGGCCAAGTATCGATGCTTGAAATATAACGAGATATTCAGGCTACTTCAAGGCGCCGCCCGCGGGTCGGGAATCGTATGACTTTTCTATCTTGCGCTGCATCTTGGGTATACCGTCCTTGTTTGGCTACCGTCCTTGCCGGCACGGCTCAGCGCAGTCGGGTGGGAACGGCGCAAGTGAGTCTTCGCTCACCTGTTGCCGACGCGGCTATTTTCCCCCGAAATCGGCCCAAAAATCCGGCGGGAAAGCCGGTTTCCGGCATTGCGGGGCTGTCCCCGCTCGCGTATTTGCTTGCCATGACAGCAGCACAGAACGACCGCTCCCCGTCGTCGCCCCATGTGGCCTCGGCGCACGACAAGATTCTCATCGTCGACTTCGGCAGCCAGGTGACGCAGCTCATTGCGCGTCGCGTCCGCGAGGACGGCGTGTATTGCGAGATCGTCCCGTTCAACAAGGCCGAACAAGCCTTCAAGGAGATGAAGCCGAAGGCGGTGATTCTCTCCGGCGGACCGGAATCGGTGCACGAAGAGGGCTCGCCGCGCGCCCCGCAACTCATCTTCGCCTCCGGCGTGCCCGTGATGGGCATCTGCTACGGCCAGATGACCATGGCGGCCCAGCTCGGGGGCGAGGTCGAGGGCGGCCATCACCGCGAGTTCGGCCGCGCCGATGTCGAGGTGAAGGCCGAGAGCAGGCTGTTCGAGGACACCTGGAAGCTCGGCGGCAAGCACCAGGTCTGGATGAGCCATGGCGACCGCATCACCAGGATGCCGCCGGGCTTCACGGTGGCCGGCACCTCGCCGAACGCGCCGTTCGCCATCATCCAGGACGAGAAGCGTAAATATTACGGCCTGATGTTCCATCCCGAGGTGGTGCACACGCCCGATGGCGCCAAGCTGATCCGCAACTTCGTGCGCAAGATCGCTGGCCTATCCGGCGACTGGACCATGCGTGCCTTCCGCGAGGAGGCGATCCAGAAGATCCGCAACCAGGTCGGCAAGGGCAGGGTGATCTGCGGCCTCTCCGGCGGCGTCGATTCAGCCGTCGCCGCGGTGCTGATCCACGAGGCGATCGGCGACCAGCTCACCTGCGTGTTCGTCGATCATGGTCTCCTCCGTCTCGACGAGGCCAAGACGGTGGTCGATCTGTTCCGCGGCCACTACAACATCCCGCTCGTGCACGTGGACGCGTCAAAACAGTTCCTCGGCGAGCTCGATGGCGTCACCGATCCGGAAGTGAAGCGCAAGACCATCGGCCGCCTCTTCATCGACGTGTTCGACGCGGAGGCCAAGAAGATCGGCGGCGCCGACTTCCTCGCGCAAGGCACGCTCTACCCCGACGTGATCGAGAGCGTCTCCTTCACCGGCGGCCCCTCGGTGACGATCAAGTCGCACCACAATGTCGGCGGTCTCCCTGCGCGCATGAACATGAAGCTCGTCGAGCCCCTGCGCGAGCTCTTCAAGGACGAGGTGCGCGAGTTAGGGCGCGAGCTCGGCCTGCCCGAAATCTTCGTCGGCCGCCACCCGTTCCCGGGCCCGGGCCTCGCCATCCGCTGCCCCGGCGACATCACGCGCGACAAGCTCGACATCCTGCGCAAGGCCGATGCCGTCTACATCGACCAGATCAGGAAGCACGGCCTCTACGACGAGATCTGGCAGGCCTTTGCCGTGCTGCTCCCGGTGAAGACCGTCGGCGTCATGGGCGACGGCCGCACCTACGACTACGTCGTGGGCCTGCGCGCCGTCACCTCCACCGACGGCATGACCGCGGACTTCTACCGGTTCGACATGAAGTTTCTGGGCGAGACCGCAACGCGCATCATCAACGAGGTGAAGGGCGTGAATAGGGTGGTGTACGACGTGACGAGCAAGCCGCCGGGGACGATTGAGTGGGAGTGAAGTCGATCGGCAACTAGAATGAATCATTGGCGATCCAAATACTCGCACTCTCGGTATTTCACGCCACCCAAGGTGGAGCCGCTGAGCCTCGACCTCGCGCGACTATCTGGCGGAGGATATGCGCCAGCGCAGTTTTGGGGTGAAACGCAAGAGGGCAAGGAAGTGTATATCCGCTATCGGGGCGGAAATTTCTCGGTGACTTTGACCAACGAACCCGGTGTTGCAGATGGGACCCGCCTTCTGGATGTTGGCTTTGGTCCTCCATTGCATGGAGGCATGTCGATCGAGCAGGTTTGCAACTATTTCGGGATCACGATCGACGGAGTGTGCCCGCCACTGCCGGCGCCTGAGGAGATGCAGCGAGAAGGGTGTCGCGACTTAAGCGGTTCGACAACCTTTTACGATGTCTGGCTTGAAAGCCGCCTCGACACGCAAAGGCGCTTGCTCGCAGCCGCTCTAGCGGCATTTCCTGGGTCGACTTTGATACAGCCAATTTGGGATGATCAGTTCAGAACAGTGGGCTATCGCGTTTGTCCAACGGTCGAGAGCCTGACATCGGATTTTTTGCACATGGTCCTTGATGGGCTGACTGCGGAAGCCCTCGGACGGCTGACGCAGGAACCGCTCCGGCTTCGTGAAATCGGCGGCCACTTGATTAGTTTTCATACCAGCGGATTCCATTATCCGATAAGGAAACATCCCAACGGCGATGCTGAGCGCCCGCATGGTGTACTTGGCAGAACCATCTACGAGGCCGGTACAGTTGACGACTGCCTGTACGGCTCTTTCTCTGCCCACTCTGAATTTCCCACTGGAGATGCGAGCCGGCAGGGTCTCTTGCAGAAATTCGATCGGTTGCTGAACGAATTTTTCCCGGCCTGCCAGGTCGATTATTTCGACCTCAAGACAGGTCATAGGGAGCAGGAAGACGCCTTCATTATGCATTTCGATTCAGCTATCGTGAATTGGCTCGATGCAGGAGCCGATCGTTGGTTCAGTATTGTGGACATGGGTGACGCCGGGAATCCGCGATTTGTTGGCTCGCGCCTTGCGCGAATGGCGGGATGACCGACGCCTGACATGACGGCCCGTAGGGTGGACTCGTCAGGTTGTGCTGGCAACGATGCACAGGATGCCGTCGAGTCCTGCTCGACCTGGCGCCCCTCGGCCATTGCAACGATAATGATACCTTTCTGCGGCGTCATTTCTTAATCTTTCCCGCCTAGCCTCCCGCGCCGATCTGCAGCAGTGCCGTTCTCGCCGGGGACGAATTCGCTGGCCAGCCAGTGAAGGATCAGGCTAGCAATGTGCTTGCGCCCTTCATTGTAGAAGCCTCACGACGGTTCGCAGTGCCCGTGCGCTGGATCAGCTCGGTAATCCGTCTGGCGAGCGCCGGCGATATGCGCGCCAAATCGCCGAAAAGGCGCGACAGGAACAACGCCATATTGCCATGCAATGGAAATATTGACGCTAGTAGTCGATAGCCTTGCGCTCGCCGCTTTCGTGTCGGTCCTCATCTTTGCAAAGCAAACACGCGGACGAAGGCACTCGCCCTCGTGACGTTCTCTGCCGGCGAATGCGACCCCGGCAGCAGCCGCGGCGCCCTCGAGATGCCGCTAGTCAAATCGCACATGTGCAGCAAATGCCGCACGCGGCGGTCTCAATGCGAAACCCGTTGACAGGGATCGGCTTCATTTGTCCTTCCATTTGATCGAGCAGCCAATAGACGCCTTTTGGTCAGCCGGCGCCAGACCTGTGGTCGCAATCGCGCGCATGGCCTCGACAAGCTCGCGGGGCGCCCCCGCGCGAGGCGGAGTTGTGCGCCCTTCGTCGAGCCGGCCGCGATACTTGAGCTTGCGGTCGGCATTGTAGCCGAAGAAGTCCGGCGTACAGACCGCCCCATACGCCCGAGCGACTCTCTGGGTCTCGTCGTGGAGATATGGAAACGGGAAATCATGAGCCTTCGCGAAACGCTTCATATTCTCAAATGAGTCTTCGGAATAGCTCGCCGCATCGTTCGAGCAAATCGCCGCAAAGCCAATGCTCTCCGACATCAGCACGCGGGCGTCCGAAACCATGCGGTCGATCACCGCTTTAACATAGGGACAATGGTTGCAGATGAAGACGACTACTGTGCCTTTTGCGCCCGCAACGTCGTCTAGTGCGTAAGTCTTGCCGTCGGTGGCCGGAAGCTGGAACACCGCCGCTGGCGTATCAAAAGCGACTTGGGTAGCTGATGTTGCCATATCGCACCTCCTTATGCCCAATATATGCTCACGACGGCCTGCTGGGGCACAATTTCCAAGACCTGCTCGCCAGCCGCGTCGTTTTGGCCATACGTCAGCCATTTCCGGTCGACCCGGAACACTGCCATTTGGACGAGCGCGGGAGTTCGTCGATGTGGGCCACGAACGGACGTTAGCACCTCCAATGCTCCGGCGCGTGGGGCGGCGACCATGATAAACTGCTGTCTAAAGTCTATCCGTCCGGCGGCTCTGAATGATGGTCTCGACACTCACCGCCGGCCGCGCTCCTGCGATTTTCTTTCGCCGATCAGACAGGGCACCCGAGGCTCTTTCTCAGCGGCTGGGACGATCCCGCTCTCTGGCGCGAGGCCCGCAACTTCGCGAACAAGCTTGGTCCGGATCGCTTCCTGGAATTTTTCGCGATCTTTGATCGTCATGATGAAGGCGCCCGGCCCCCCGATCACGCAGTCCTCGTAATAAAGATCGAGATTCTCGATATCGGTCGTCGAGAGCGATGGCTCTTTCACCATGATCGGGAGGCCGTTGATAATGATGCCTTTCTCCAGGGCAGCGTCACGCGCGCCGGTTACGGGCGCTCCATCGTTGTTCGGCCCATCGCCGGAAATATCGATGACGCGCCGCAACCCGCGATAGGGGCTCTCTTCGAACAGCTGCACCGCGAAATTAATCGCGCCGGAAATCGAGGTACTCGAACCTCGGCGAACCGGGGTTTTCATGATCTCGGCGGCTACTGCATCCGCCGATTCCGGGCCGTCGATCATGCGCCAGGGAACGATGATCTTCTCGTCGCCTGACATCGACCACTCGAAATAGGTCACGGCCACCTTGCTGCCCGGAACGGCCCTCAGTGCCTGAAGGAAGTCTTTCGAGACGATGGCCTGTGCATAGCCCTCGCGCTGAATGGCAAGTTCGTCCATATCCATCGAATAGGAGACGTCGACGGCGATAACGAGCTCGACATTGACGGGCTGTACACTGTGGTTGGCGTCGGCGAATCGAGAGTTCGGGGTCGGCGCGGCAATGCCAGCAACGTCACCTCCGACCATCGCCCCCGCAACAAGCACCGCCCCGACCGAGACACACCAGCGCATTGCGGCCCTCCCGTCGTTTCACGAGCATGGTGACACCCAAAACACGCTCCGAAAAGCGGAAACAGCAATTGTCGTCCTCGTTCGCAGCGGTCGAGGCTTCTCAGGACGATGAGTAGAAGCCCGGAACTGCCTCGTGCTTCCGGATCGCGCCAACCCCAAAGGCTTTGCCTGTCCGGACACCGATGAGCTTTCCTAGATTCCAGTTAGCAAGATGACTGAGCAGGATCTCGACGCCCTCGTTGCCTGGTTGCGCACCATTCCGTCGATCGAATAGAGGTGAAGCTGTTGGCGCAAAGCGGATCGAGGTGGTCTGGTGAGCGGTGCGAGCTATCACCTCACAAGCCAACCACGGTTTTCCTGATCATTGACCGGGATCGGAAGCAAAGGCGCGAATGTGGCGACGACCCTTACTTCCGGAGTGTTTGCGTTGTGATCGGCGTTTTGTACCGCTATCGACTTTTGCCGCCTGGGAAGATCAGTGGAGATTCTGAGGGAGGTTTTACGGACCGGATTCGCACGTCCCCGCAGCATCGTCTGCTTCGGAGTCCGGTGGCGCATCACCTGGGGACGCATTGACAGCGGCAGTACCCGATAGCAAGCTCGTTCAGCCTTTTGTGCCTGAATCGACCGCGACCAAGAATTCACCTGGAGTTCCAACAGTGGACAGATCAATTCTGCTCGCCGCCGTCTGCGCTTCGGCGCTTGTGTTTGCTTCGGCTGCTTCCGCCAAAACCCTGGTTTTCTGCTCGGAAGGCAGTCCGGAAAACTTCTATCCAGGCGTCAACACCACCGGCACGTCGTTCGACGGCAATGAGCCGATCTACAATCGCATCGTCGAGTTCGAGCGCGGCGGCACTCAAGTGGTGCCGGCCCTCGCGGAAAAATGGACGATCTCGCCGGATGGCACCACCTATACCTTCAACCTGCGCAAGGGCGTGAAGTGGCATTCGACGTCCAGGTCGTTCAAGCCGACGCGCGACTTCAATGCCGACGACGTCATATTTTCGATCGAGCGGCAATGGAAGGAGGACAATCCGTACTTCAAGGTGACGAGTCCGAACCATTCGTATTTCGGCGATATGGGGATGCCGAAATTGTTGAAGTCGGTAGAGAAGGTCGACGACTTCACCATCAAGGTGACGCTCAATCAGCCGGAAGCACCATTTCTCGCCGACCTCGCGATGCCTTTCGCGGCCATCCAGTCGAAGGAATATGCGGATGCAATGCTGAAGGCCGGCACGCCCGAGAAGATCGACCAGGATCCAATCGGCACCGGACCATTCTATCTGGTGCAGTATCAGAAGGACGCCGTGATCCGGTACAAGGCGTTCCCTGGATATTGGGGCGGAAAGGCGAAGATCGACGACCTCGTCTACGCGATCACGCCGGATGCATCCGTTCGCTGGGCTAAGCTCCAGAAGGGCGAATGCGACGTGATGCCTTATCCGAACCCGGCCGACATCGACGCGATCAAAAAGGATCCGAACGCCACGGTGCTGGAACAGCCGGGCCTGAACGTTGGCTATCTGGCCTTCAATACTCAGAAGAAGCCGTTTGACGACGTGCGCGTGCGCAAGGCCATTAGCATGGCGATCGACAAGAAGGCGATCATCGACGCCGTCTATCTGTCGACCGGCATCGCGGCCAAAAATCCCATCCCGCCCTCGATGTGGTCGTATAACGACGACGTCAAGGATGATCCCTATGATCCGGCGGCCGCCAAGAAGCTTCTGGCCGATGCAGGATTTCCCAATGGTTTCGAAACTGATCTGTGGGCCATGCCGGTGCAGCGCCCCTACAATCCGAACGCCAGGCGCATAGCGGAGTTGATGCAGGCCGACCTCGCCAAGATCGGCGTCAAGGCCGAAATCAAGTCCTTTGAATGGGGCGAATACCGCAAGCGGATGCAGGCCGGCGAGCACCAGATGGGTATGCTGGGCTGGACCGGCGACAACGGCGATCCTGACAACTTCCTGCACACACTGCTGGGCTGCGACTCGGCGCAATCGGCATCTGGCTCGAATATCGCCAAGTTCTGCTACAAGCCGTTCGACGATCTGGTCGTGAAGGCCAAGGCCGTCAGCGATCAGGCCGAGCGGGCCAGGTTGTATGCGCAGGCCCAGGTGATCTTCAAGGAACAGGCTCCGTGGTTCACTATCGCGCACGCGGTGCAGTTGAAGCCCGTCAGTAAGAGGGTTGTCGACTTCAAGCTGTCGCCGTTCGGACGCCACAACTTCTATGGCGTCGACGTCAAGGAGTAGAAGACCAGAGCGGGGGGGCCTTCGCCGTTCCACCGCTTTTCTTGCCCTTCTCCTTCCTTCGAGATGACTGAGGACGGCATGCTCCGGTTCGCTCTTACCCGGCTGAGTCTCGTGGTTCCGACCTTCATCGGGATCACGTTGCTTGTGTTCGTGCTGATCCGCTTGATCCCCGGCGACCCCATCGAGACCATGGCGGGCGAACACGGCATCGATCCGGCCCGGCTCGCGCAATTGCGCGCTGACTACGGCTTCGATCGGCCCGTGCTGGTGCAGTACGGCCTCTATCTATCACGGATGGCCCATGGCGACCTCGGCCGCTCGATCGTCACCCATGAGCCGGTGATCTCTGAATTTCGGATGCTGTTTCCGGCTACGATCGAGCTGTCTGTTTGCGCGATCCTGTTTGCATTGTGCCTCGGATTGCCGGCCGGCATCATCGCCGCGGTTCGCCGCAACTCCATCTTCGATCATGGCGTGATGGGGATATCGCTCACCGGGTATTCGATGCCGATTTTCTGGTGGGGATTGCTGTTGATCCTGCTTTTCTCGGTGCAGCTCGGATGGACTCCCGTGTCGGGCCGGATCGCAGTGCAGTACTTTGTCGAACCAGTGACCGGTTTCCTGCTGATCGATACGCTGCTGGACGGCGATTTCGGCGCGTTTCGTTCGGCCTTGTCACATCTCGTGCTGCCGACGATCGTGCTCGGCACCGTGCCGCTCGCCGTGATAGCTCGCATGACGCGGTCCGCCATGCTGGAGGTTCTGGGCGAAGATTACATCCGTACCGCCCGCGCCAAGGGGCTGCCGCGTTTCCGGGTGATCGCGATCCATGCGCTGCGCAATGCACTGATTCCGGTGGTGACGGTAATCGGGCTGCAGGTCGGTGTCCTGTTTACGGGCGCGATCCTCACGGAGACCATCTTCTCATGGCCCGGCGTGGGCAAATGGCTGATCGAGGGTATCAACCGCCGCGACTATCCGGTGTTGCAGGGCGGCACGCTGTTGATCGGCGCGATCGTCATGATCGTCAATCTGCTGGTCGACGTCACCTACGGGCTGATCAATCCCCGCATCCGGTACACGAGATGACCGCTGAAGCGCTCGAAAATCCCGTCGTCGCAGCCGGCGCTCCGCCGCATCCGCTGTTGGAATTCTGGTTCGATTTCAAGACAAATTTCGGCGCCGTGGCGGGTCTCGCCGTGATCGTGGTTCTGATCCTTCTTGCGCTGTTCGCCGATTTCGTTGCGCCGCATTCTCCGATCGTCACCAACAATGCGGCCTTTCTGAAACCTCCGTTCTGGCAGCAGGGTGGATCGATCGCCTATCCGCTCGGCACCGACGCGATCGGCCGCGATATTCTTTCCCGTCTTATTCACGGAGCAAGGCTTTCGCTTCTGATCGGAATCGCGGTGGTGACGCTGTCGGTCGTCGCCGGGACGATCCTTGGGCTGGTCGCGGGTTTTTTTCGCGGCGTCATCGAGATCGCGATCATGCGGCTGATGGACATCACGTTGACGCTGCCAAGCCTCTTGCTCGCGATCGTGATCGTCGCGATCCTTGAGCCCGGCCTGATGAATGCCATGCTTGCGGTCGCGATCGTGCTCCTGCCGCACTATGTGCGGATCGCGCGCGCTGCCGTGATCAGCGAAGTCTCGAAAGATTACATCACCGCGGCCAAAGTCGCTGGCGCCGGACGGCTCCGCTTAATGTTCAAGGAGGTGTTGCCGAACTGCATCGCGCCGCTGATTGTCCAGGCGACGCTCGGCATCTCGACGGCGATCCTGGACGCGGCCGCGCTCGGCTTTCTCGGTCTGGGCGCGCAGCCGCCCTTGCCCGAATGGGGCACCATGCTAGCGGATGCGCGCGAATTTGTGCTGCGGGCCTGGTGGGTCGTCACGCTTCCAGGTCTGGCGATCCTTGTAACCGTGCTGGCCTTCAACCTTCTCGGCGACGGACTGCGTGACGCGCTCGATCCCAAGCTCAAGCGATAGCGCATGATCACTGTTGAAAGACGATCTGATGCCGCTCCTCGAGATTGAAAATCTATCGGTCGCGTTTCCATCGCAAAGTGGGATGGTGCGCGCTGTAGATGGCATCGACATCAAGCTGGAAAGAGGCGAGGTGCTGGGGATCGTCGGAGAATCCGGATCCGGCAAGAGTGTCACCATGTTGGCCGTGATGGGACTGGTACCATACCCGGGGCGCGTCGCGGCCGACAGGCTGCGGTTCGAGGGGCGGGATCTGCTGACCTTGACCGATCGCGAGCGCCGCGCGCTCACCGGCAAGGACGTCGCGATGATCTTCCAGGAGCCGACGACATCGCTCAATCCGTCCTTCACGATAGGCTATCAGCTGGCCGAGACATTACACATCCACGAAGGGATGGATCGCAAGGCCGCGCGGCGGCGCGTGGTCGAACTCCTCGAGCAAGTCGGCATTCCGTCTCCCGAGAAGCGGCTGTCGGCCTATCCGCACCAACTCTCGGGCGGCATGAACCAGCGCGTCATGATCGCGATGGCGATCGCCTGCAATCCGAAGCTCCTGATCGCCGACGAGCCGACGACAGCGCTCGATGTCACCATCCAGGCGCAGATCCTCGATCTTCTGCTGTCCCTGCAACGCGATCGCGGCATGGCGCTGATCCTCATCACGCACAACATGGGCGTAGTCTCGGACACGACCGAGCGCGTCGCCGTGATGTATGCGGGGCAGATCATGGAGCAGCGCCCGACACAAGGCCTGTTCGCGTCGCCGCAGCATCCTTACACGGCCGCTTTGCTGGCGGCGCGCCCGGAGGCGAGCGATGGCGGACGGCTCGCTACCATTCCGGGCGTTGTGCCCGGGGTTTACGATCGGCCGCGGGGGTGCCTGTTCAATCCACGTTGCACCTATGCAACGCCGCTGGCCGACAAGGCGCGTCCCGACCTGCGCCCCTGGATGGACGGCCTGATCCGTTGTCATTATCCGCTCGGCGATCCGACACGGGATGAGCGCATCGCGGCCGATCGGGCCGACGCCGGCGGGGCAGCGATCCTCAAGCGCGAGATCGTGTCATGACAGCGCTTGTCACTGCCACCGATCTCAAGCGCAGTTACGAGATGAAGCAGGGCTGGTTCCGCCCCCGCGCGCATCTGCAGGCCGTGGGCGGAGTATCGTTCGCGCTCGAGGCCGGCAAGACGCTGGCGATCGTCGGCGAGTCCGGTTGCGGCAAGTCGACGCTCGCAAGGCTCGTGACGCTCATCGAGAAGCCGAGCGCCGGCACACTGATGCTCGATGGGGTGGATGCTATCAATCTCTCGGCCAGCGCCGCAAAGACGTTGCGCCGGGCCGTGCAGATCGTGTTTCAAAACCCCTATGGGTCGCTCAACCCGCGTAAGCGCGTCGGCGCGATCTTGGAAGAGCCGCTGATCATCAACACCAGGCTTTCGAAGCAGGAGCGGCGGGCGCAGGCGCTCGACATGATGGCGAGGGTAGGGCTGCGGCCGGAGCAATACGGCCGCTATCCGCACATGTTCTCGGGCGGCCAGCGCCAGCGCATCGCGATCGCGCGCGCCTTGATGTTGCGGCCGAAGTTGCTGGTTGCGGACGAGCCGGTCTCCGCGCTCGACATGTCGGTGCAGGCGCAGGTCATTAACCTCCTGGTCGATCTCCAGCGCGAACTAGTGGTTCATCACAGTGATTTTGACGTTTTGATACCGAGCCATTCGAGGATGGGCAAGTTTTCGGGTGGCAGGAG